>JALSTC010000575.1 GCA_026983935.1 Ardenticatenia bacterium | reverse complement strand
GATTGGCATAGGGAAAAAGGCGGCGATAATGCTTCGCCAATTCGTAGAGTTCCACCTTGCTCACGCGGCGTCCCTCAAGCTGGTAGGCGTACTTGCGCTCAGCCAGCGCCATGTTGTATAACCCCCGGCAGGCTGCCAGCACACGCCGCAGGTTGGTTTCCTGAGACCGGGAGGGGTAGAGACGGTACCTGTATGTACGGATCATCGCTGTTTACACCCGGGGCAATTCTATCAGATTGCAGCGTTCAAAGAAAAGAAAGGATGACGGCGCTTCATCCTCACGGCTAAAGCCGGGGGCTTTCGCGCCGATTTTTTGGTAATATGCTGTAGACCATACGTATAACGCTATTTTCGGGGGTGGGCTGATGAGCGAGCAGGAAGAGTCCGGCAAACTGTTCAACCAGGTGCTGCGCGTGATCGCCATCATGGGCGTGGTGCTGCTGGTCATGCTGCTGATCGTCACGGTGGCGCTGCGCACGCAGTACGTCATCACGCCGTCGGTCAGAGAGCAAAGCCCCGATGCCCGCGACGTGCTGGAACGGGCCAACGATGCGGTTAACTCGGTATCGCTGATCCTGAGCTTTCTGGAAGGCGCGTCGGTGCTGGTCGGTCTGGGTTTTGGCGCGGCCACGCTGTACGGCATGCGCAGCACGCAGGAAACCCGGGAGGCGCTGCGGGCGGAGACGGCTCGTATTGAAGACGTACGCAAGCAGATTGACGCCCAGATCAGCGAGCTTCAACAGTACCGCCCCTACCTGGAAAATCTGGCCGACCTGCGCCGTGAACTGGAAGAGTCGCGGCGTTCGCTGGAGCAGACGATTGACAACGTGGCCCGCCTGCTCCAGGCCGACCAGGAATTCCGCCTGAAGAACTACGACACGGCCTACGAATTCGCCCATCGGGTGCTGGCTCAGGACGCGGAGAATCCGATGGCGCTCTACATCGCCGGCTGGCTGGAAGTGCAGCATCTGCGCGACAAACTGGACGAAGGCATCTCCCACCTGCAAAAAGTAGCCGCGCTGGAGGCCAACTGGCCGACCGTGCGGGCGGCCTACGGCATCGGGCTGCGGCGTAAGGCGCGGACGGCCAGCGGCGAGGAGCGCGAACGGCTCTTCTGGCAGGCGGAGGGCGTGCTGATGGAAGCGCTGGCACGCAGCCCGCGCCTGCTGGATTTTGAAGGCGAGTCCTTCTGGGGGCCGATCGGCGGCATCCGGCGTGAGCTGGGGCAGATCGACGGCGCAATCGAGGCCTACGAAAAGGCGCTGAGCATCACGCCCAGCTCCTCTTACCCATTGGGTGCGCTCGCCACGCTGTACCTCCGCAAGGCGCGGCAGGCCGCCGACCCGACCGAATGGCTGGCCAAAGCGCTCAAGACCTTTGAAGGGACGCGCACGGCAGCCTTTGGGGAGCTGGCGCAAAAGCCGAACAACTATTACCTGCTGATGGACATCGCGCAGTCTTCCATCATGTTGGGCAGGCAGGACCCGGCCAACTTCAAACAGGGGCACGACACGCTGGCGCAGGCGCTCATGGCAGAAGTCTCGCTCAATTCGCTGGAAACGTCTCTGCGCGGCTGGCATGACCTGCTGGACAACTGCCCGGAAGACTGGGCAGATGTGCGCGAGAACCTGGAACAGGCCATTGCCACCATGAGCCGCGCAATGGAAAATAAGGCGGCGGCCTGACTGCCCCGGCAACTGCACCCCCATCAGATGACAGGCGTCACTTGGCATCTACGCAAAGCAGGGGCACAATACATACAGACAGACTCCCGCTCCGGAAAGGATGTTGCTTATGCAAGCCGAAGCCGTTATGGAACAAACCCGTTTACATCGCCCGGATGAAGACATCGCCGAAGACATCGCCGCCCTGATCCGGAGCTATGATCCGCTGATGCAGTCCCGCCACTGGTTCACCTATGACGTGCGCGATGGCGTGGTCAAACTGCGGGGGAACATCAACTCGGCCATCGCCGAGCGCGTCCTGCTGGACAATGTGCCGCGCATCCCCGGCGTGGAAGAAGTGGACGCGGAGGAGCTTTACAATGATGAGGAACTGCGGCTGCGCGTCGGACGGGTGATCCCGCCGGGCGTGCTGGCGCACGTGGACTTCGGGCGCGTCATCCTGAGTGGGCCTCTGCCGAATGGCCATGACCCGGAC
>JALSTC010000574.1 GCA_026983935.1 Ardenticatenia bacterium | reverse complement strand
ATCGCTTTGAGATGCTGGGCAGCAGACCCGTCAAAGCAGGAAATATAGTAGCCCACCTCGTGTTGGGTTTGGCCCTTGATGCGCCGTTCGCGGCGCACTTTCACAACCGTGCATAGGTTGCGCCAGGTCATCACGCAGAGGCAAATAGGCGAGATATTGTTCGTCAGTGAGCGTCCAGCATTCACGGATTTCGATCCGTCCATGGCCTTTATTGATAGTGCGGTGATAGTCGTGAGGCACACCGGCAAAATCAATTTCCTCGCAGCCGGCAAAGAGGTCCTGGAGGTCATCATACAATTGCCCCTGATTGCCTTTCACCCGTAAGATGTACGCGTCGCCCTGGTCAACAATCTGGTCGGCGATGTCGGTGTGAGGACCAGACGGATATAACACCAACAACAGTTTTGGCTGTCGGATAGTTCGCCTGTGTCAGATTAAATCTGATCCATTACCCCAACAATGATGGGGCGGTCTCTTGACGTTCCCCGGACACGGTGGCATACTCCATGCCTGAACCCGCAAGTGAGGACAACGATTGATGACCGACGCGACAAACGCCACAAAGCCTATTGATGACGAACTGCTGGAGATTCTACGCTGCCCCGTTGCTGTGCATTATACCGACAGGGGCGACGATCCCGGTCGGCTGGAACTGGTGCAGCGCCCCAATGGCGACTGGTGGCTGGTGTGCGAAGATTCCGGCTGCAAGTATCCGATCCGCGATGGGATTCCGGTGATGCTTGTGGATGAGGGGGAGAAGTGGAAAGACACACCCGTTGATGACCTGCCTCCCATTGCCGAGATATTCAAGGACTGATCCCGCCGCCTGCTGACGCCCGTCAGCATCCAACTGTCAGCGGAGTACTGCGAAGGCGAACATGGCGTCGCCCGTTTATGTTCACATGCCGACCCGCAATCACCAGCCGTATCTGGGCCGGCCCAGCGCGGCGGAAGTGGTGGTCACGCTGTTGTTTGAGTCGCGGGCAGCAGGAGAGATCGCGCTGCATGCCTTTTCCATTGTGAATGACGCTGCGTATGTCGTCATCAGTCCGCATGAGATGAGCGCGGCGGCATGGGTGGCCGAATGGCAGGCGCGGAGCGGCCCGCTGCTGCAGGCGCTGTTAAACGTGGACAGCTCCATCTGGCAGCCGGAGTCGACCTGTGATCTGCTGTCCTCGTCGGGGGCGGCGCTGGCTGCGGCGCGCATGGTCGAGGTCGCGCCGGTGCAGGCCGGACTGAGCGGCAACCCCGCCGCCTACCGCTACTGTTCCGCGCATCCCCGTTTTCAATCTGACCTGGATCCGCTCGATTGACGGCAGGGCCGCCGCACGCAGCCGTCATCCCTCTGTTGTGCTTTTCCCCCACCCGTTATATCCTGCCTTCAGGTGTAACCAAGGAGGCTCTCCATGACCGCTAACCCCTGCCGCGCCATCATTCGCGGCATTTCCAGCCACCCGACCATCAACATCCGCTCCGGCCCCGGCACCGGCCATGATCTGCTGTTCAAAGCGCCGGTGGGCACAGTGGCCGATGTGATTGATGCGATGCCGGATGCCGTGGAAAACGGCTTTCAGGGCAAAATCTATCAGTGGCTCAAGCTCCGCTTTGCCGATGGGCGTGAGGGCTGGGCACGTGACGACCTGGTCGATCTTGAGCCGGGTGACTGCAGCGATGTGGGTTATGGCAGGCTCCACATTCGCACGTATGCCTTCGCCCTGATCCGGGACGAGAGCAAGCGCCCAACACCCGCCGAAACCGAGTTCCCCCCACGCATCACACAGGGCAGCGAGATCGAGGCAGTGCCTGCTGATGCCCCCCCTGCCGACGACTCGCCGCTGTGGATTCCGGCGGAAGACACGCCTGTGGAGACGCCGCCCGTCGCTGAAAGCGAGACCGAGTCCGGCCCGACCAGCGAATCGCCCTCACGAGCCGAAGCAGCGGATGAGGGCTGCACGGGCATCGTGATCATGCGTGACGGGGCCAACGTGCGTGCCGGGCCATCCACGCGCTTTGACCGGGTGATGCACCTGGCCCGGGATGCGCGAGCGCCCATTCTGGAAGTGCGCCCCCAGGAAGACGGCGGCCCGTTCCGCTGGCTGCGCATTGCCGCGCAGGGCCAGGAGGGCTGGATACGCGAAGACCTGATGCGCTATGAAGGCGGCGGCTG
>JALSTC010000573.1 GCA_026983935.1 Ardenticatenia bacterium | reverse complement strand
ATTCTTCCCGCGAGTCGCGCCCGGCAAGTTTGAGGGGCAGCCCGGCGGCTTCCCAGAGGGCACGCACGGCGTCGTAATCGTCGGCGGTCAGGATGCGGGTTGTGATGGAATCGGTCATGGTGTTGACATGCCTGCCAGAACAGAGCGCGGGTTTGGTGCCCGCCCCTACGCCTCTTCCGCTGTGTCGTCTGTATCGGCCTCCGCCTGGGCTTTTGCCCGCCACTCCGCGATCAGCTCGCGCATGATGTCCATATCGAGGTTCTCGTGGTAGTGGAAGTTGCACTGAAGCATGGGCGCTTTGTCACAGGCGGCCAGGCACATCACCTGCTCGACGGTGAACAGGCCGTCCTCGGTCGTGCCGCCGTCCTCCACGTTGAGTTCTTCCAGCAGAGCCTGATAAAATTCATCTGCGCCGCGCAGCGCACAGGGCAGGTCCGTGCAGACCTGAATCCAGTATTTGCCCTTTGGCTCCTCGCGGAACATGGTGTAAAAGCCCGCGATGGACTGCACCTGAGTGGGGTCCACGCCGATCATCTCGCCAATTTCGCGGTAGGCTTCCGGCGTGATGTAGCCGTATTCTTCCTGCGCCAGGTAAAGCAGCGGCATGACCGCCGAGCGCTTGTCAGGATATTTGGCAAAAATGGCTTCAATCCGGTCGGGGTACTTGTCTTTGAGCATGGGTGTTCCTCACGCGCATGGTCATGGTACACGGGGAGAATGATAACACATCGGCGGGCGAATGCCATAACGACGGCGGGCGGGGAAGAGGCGAATCCGGATTGATCCCGTCCGGGCGGGGACTTCTGCTACAATAGGAGCAAAGAGAGTGTACAGGAGCGTGAAACATGGCCGCCACGCTGACAATTCCCGCATCCACGACGCTGCCTGCCGGTGAGATCGTCGCCGTGGGCGTTTCGCCCGACGAATATATGGCGCGTTACGCGGAAGCGCATCATGAGTGGGTGAAAGGAACGGTGATCAAGATGGCCCCCATATCGCTGCGGCATGACGCGCTGACGGCTTATCTGCGCCAGTTGCTGGCCGTCTATCTGGATTTGAAACCCATAGGGCGTGTGCTGAGTGCGCCGTTTGTGATGCGGCTGGAGAGCGTGGAGTCTTTCCGCGAGCCGGATTTGCAGGTCGTCCTCCATGACAATCCGGGCGAGCTGACCGATACGGCCATGATCGGCCCGGCGGATATCTGCATCGAGATCATCTCCCCGGAAAGCGCGGCGCGTGATTATGGGGATAAGCTCGTTGAGTATGAGCAGGCGGGCGTGCGCGAATACTGGATCATTGATCCCATCCGTCGGCGCTGCATCTTTAACCGGCTGACCGATGCAGGCGTCTATGCGGATATCCTGCCGGACGATGCGGGGAATTATCATACACCGCTGCTGCCGGGGCTGGCGCTGCATGTGCCCACCCTGTGGCAGGAAGACCTGCCGGGCATCCTGGAAATTGTTCGTGCGGTGCAGACCATGTTGGAAATCGAATAATACAGCCTGCGATTGAAATCACAGGCTCAGGAGGAGAAGACCGGTTTATAAACCGGACTGGTAGTGGGCGTGGGAGGGGCGAGTCCGGATTTTTTTCTGCTCAGTTGGAGAATTCACCCCCCGGCTATTCCGGCGGCCCCCGGCGAAACAAAAAGGGACGGCTCAAACGGGCCGCCCCTGGTGAATGGCTTTTTACCGGGCAACGCGGTGAGCTGCCCCTGCCGTTTGTGCTGGCGCTCTAACGGTCGCAGTCGCCCAGGACGGGGTCCAGCGTGCCGATGATGGCCACGATGTCCGCGATCAGGTGATCCTTCGCCAGCAGCGGGATGGCCTGGATGTGGATGAAGGACGGCGTGCGGAAGTGCACGCGGTGCGGCTTGTTGGAGCCGTCGCCGCTCAGATAGCACGAGATCACGCCGCGCGGGCTTTCCACCATGACCTCGACCTCACCCTTTGGCGCGCTGAAGCCCTCCGTCCACAGCTTGAAGTGATGAATAACGGCCTCCATGCTGTGCCCCAGTTCGGAGCGCGGCGGCGGCACGAATTTGCGGTTCTGGCTGCGGAACGGCCCCTTGACCTTCTTGAGCAGTTCTTTGGCCTGGTGGATGATGCGCAGGCTCTGGCGCATCTCCTCAATGCGCACCAGATAGCGGTCGTAGACATCGCCGT
>JALSTC010000572.1 GCA_026983935.1 Ardenticatenia bacterium | reverse complement strand
GGCCTGGATGATCTGCGGGCGGTGCGGGCAGCGGTGGATGTGCCGGTGCTGCGTAAGGACTTTGTCATCGATCCGTATCAGGTCTACGAAGCGCGGGCGGCAGGCGCGGATGCCGTGCTGCTGATCACCGCTGCGCTGGCGGATTCCCAGCTTGCCGATCTGCATGCCCTGATCACGGAACTGGGGATGGCCGCCCTGCTGGAAGTGCACAATGAAGGTGAACTTGAGCGGGCATTGAAGGTAAAGCCGCGTTTGCTGGGCATCAATAACCGCGACCTGCGCACATTCAATGTTGACCTGGCGACTTCAGCGCGGCTGGCGGCGCTGGTTCCGGACGGCGTGACGCTGGTGGCGGAGAGCGGGATTTTCACTGCCGAAGATGTGCAGCGTATGGAGGCGGTCGGCGCTCATGCGATTCTGGTTGGCGAGGCGCTGGTCACAGCGGAGGATATCACGGCGAAAGTCCGCGAATTGAGTGGTCTTGCTGGCAGCGTCTGACTCCGGCAGGAACGGCATACTCCCCACAGAACGGCCCGGACAGGGCGCAGGCTTTGCAGCAGAGGAGCGGGCAATGAGAGCGCGTGGACGCAGCCGGATTTTTGCAATGCTGACCATCGGTCTATTGATCGTGATGGCGGGATCGTTGCCTTTCGTGACGGCACAGGATTCGGAGCAGCCGACGGCATTTGACATGCTGGCGGCGCTTAATGAGTGGCGGCTGGAGGAGGGTCTGTCTCCCCTGCGGTATAATCCCACCCTGGAAGCACTGGCCTGGCTGCAGGCGGAGTACCTGCTGTCTTTGCCCAATTTGCCGGAGAATATCCACGACGGCATCCTCGGTGAAGGCCCCCGTGAACGGGCGTTGTGGGAGCCGTACAACTGGCCCTATTACGGTATCGAATCGCGCATCAATCTGGTGGAGATCACGGTTGCCCAGCGTACGGTGGCGCAGGGAATTGACTGGTGGAAGCATTCGGATATTCACCGTCAGGCCGCGACTAACCCGAACAATCGTGAAGTGGGGGTGGCTGCCCTGCCATATCCTTATGGTACGGTATTTGTGGCGGTGCTGGGCGGACGTCCGAATGTGCTTCCCGCGCTGATTCACCCGGACGGCAGCACGCTTTACCTGACACGGGAGACATTCTGGGGCGCGGTGGGAGATGAATACATGACCTCCATCACCGGCGTGCGTCTGCTGGACAGCGACCGCACCCCGCTGACAGACTGGCAGCGCTGGCGGGCCACGCTGCCAATGCCGGAAGTCAGCGGCGACAGATTGTTTGTGGAGTATACAGACGGTGACCGCACGATCACCACTGAGGTCAGCCTGCAGGATGATGTGTTTCCTTTGCCCGAATATGTTGACGCGCTGGTCGCCCTGACTCCTACCCCGGAAGCCTCCACCATACTGACTTCGGAGGCAGCGGCGCAAAACGTGAATGCGGTGGATGTGCGGCTGACTGGCAGCCCGGACATGCTGATGCTGGAGACAGATGCCCCGGCCTCGCTGTACCTTTCCGATTTTCGGATTTTCGCGCTGCTGGCGGAAGCTCCACCGAGTGTGACGATTTTCTCCGAAGCATTCGGTGGCAGCCGATTTGCCGGGCCGCAGTCCTGCTACGTGTTTCTGGCTGCCGGGACTGCATTCGAGCTGCCGGACTCCTGCGCCGGACTGGTCGTGCTGAACGAAGTGCCTGCCGATGCTGTATTCTGGTACGATTCGGCACAGGGCGTCCCGAGTCATCTATTTGTGTTGAGCGACAGGGGGCGTCTTCTGGCCGACTGCCCGGCGGATGCTGGCGATTGCACGTTTCGCGTCAAGGCTGCGCCGCTGGGTGCAGGCGATGGGGCTGCACCTATCACTAGAGAACTGCGGTTGCTCTATGACAGCAGCAGCCTGGCCGTACTCAACAACAGCGGGCAGCACCTGAATCTGTTCGGGCTGTCTATGACGGATGGCACGACCACGCTGGACATGACAGCATGGCGGACCGGGGCAAGCACGGCTTCACTTGGCGCTTTCCCCACCGGCGGCTGTTTGCAAGTCTGGGAATATGGCTTTCCCCGGCAGCCCAAACCGCCCGGCTGCGATGTCCGCCATTCCTGGATCACCGTGCCACCGGGCGATGGTTTCTGGGTAAATACGTTTGAGGTTTACTACAAGGGCCAA
>JALSTC010000571.1 GCA_026983935.1 Ardenticatenia bacterium | reverse complement strand
TGAATCGCGGCATGAACGGCATGGCTCCCAACGGCTCCCGCCCCCATCAATGTGACGTGTATCGGTAGACGGTGTGGGCTTTCGAAGCCGGGCGGCGGATAGTGTTTCTGCAGTATCTGGAAGGCGACTTCAAGGCCGTTCCAGGCGACCGACTTCAGATTTTCGACCAGCCGCCGCCCGGTGTCATCTTTGATCGAATCGAGCGAGATGGCCTCCAGCCCCTGAAGATGCAGAAAAGATCGTCGGTCCGGGCGGGTGGGATAATGCACCATGGTGATCAGGCAGGTGCCGGGCCGCATCAATCGGATTTCGCCTTCGGTGGGATAGCGAATGACCAGAACGTAATCCTGCTGATAGACTTCCTCATGGGACACAAACTGGGCTTCTGGGGCTGCGTGGCGGTAATCGGCCTCTTCAAATCCCATGCCTGCACCATAACCATGTTCCAGTACAGGCTGAAAACCAAGCGTCACCAGAAATGCCACAAAATCAGGCAGGAAGTCCCGGCGCTCCTGTGCTTCTTTATGCATGCGCGGCAAACCGACAGTCCATCTTGTGGACATGACAGTCCCCCGTGAATTGTTTGTGTTTTTGGCATGAAGATTGACACTTCTTTAATACTATAGCGATTTTCCATCCTTGTGACAATAAATACAAAGTGGGTGTTTCATGTGATAAATGTCATTTTGGGGCTGGCGCTGCTCATTTCTTGAAATCACGCAGCCTTCTATTTGGTGCGTTTGCGCTATACTAGGTGACAGTACCGGGATGGTCGACGGGAAACCGTCATCAGTTGAAGAGTGGGGGAGCATGCTGATGAGCATTGTCTGTTTTGGCGAACTGTTGATTGACTTCGTGGCCCTGGAGACCGGTGTCACGGTTGGGGAAGCATCCGGCTTTTTGAAGGCACCGGGTGGTGCGCCGGCCAACGTGGCCGTTGCTGTGTCCCGCCTGGGAGTACCTGCGGCCTTCATGGGGCAGGTGGGGGATGATCCCTTTGGGCATTTTCTGGCGGGTGTTCTGCAGGCCGATAATGTAGATGTCAGCGGCCTGCGTTTTTCCGCAGAAGCACGCACCGCGCTGGCGTTTGTCTCACTGCGTGCCGATGGCGAGCGGAGCTTCATGTTCTACCGCCATCCCAGCGCCGACATGCTGATGACACCGGATGACGTGGTACTGGATGTGATTGATGCCGCGAAAGTGTTTCATTTTGGCTCGATCACCATGATTGGTGAGCCAAGCCGCTCCGCTACCCTGGCAGCCGTGCGCCATGCACGTGAGCGCGGCCTGTTTATCTCCTACGATCCCAATCTGCGGATGTCCCTCTGGCCTTCGGCGGAAGCTGCTCGCGAGGGCATGCTGCTCGGTCTGGAATATGCAAATGTGCTCAAGATCAGCGATGAGGAGCTTGAGTTTCTGGCGGGCGATCGGGGTGTTGCATCCCTGTGGCGGGATGGCATGCAGATGATCGTCGTGACCCACGGGGCAGGTGGCGGCACGGCCTATACACGTGACCGGGAAATCCATGTGCCCGGCTTTACCGTGCAGCCGGTAGATACCACCGGTGCAGGGGATGGGTTTGTCGCCGGGCTGCTGGTACAGTTCTACGAGGCGGGCAGCCGGCTTCCGGATGATCTGAGAGAGACGCTGCGTTTTGCCAATGCCGTCGGCGCGCTGACGACCACGCAGCGCGGCGCGATCCCGGCGCTACCTGATCGGAAGGCTGTTGAGCAGTTAATGGCCGCAGCGGACTGATTTTGCCAGAGATTTATTATCCACGGGTTTTTCTGACGCATGCATGATTGTGTGGGCAAGTGGGCTGGCCTACGTACCGATCAGGATGCTCCTCACGCTGATGTCTGGATATCTACATGTTTGATGACAGGTCATGGTTGAAGCAGCAGGCGGCACTGTCACTCAAGCGGCTGCTGCCCCGCATCACACCGGTACTGGCTGAGCTTGACGCCGCTGATCGTGAGAGATTCATCCGCAGGCTGGACGCGCATTTCCCACGGCTTTTCCGCCTGCTGCTTGCTCTGTATGGCAGACAGTATGACTTCTTCTACCATCTGGAAGAAATTTTGGTCGCTGCTGCCCGCATGTATGCGGCGCGCCCTGCCGACCTCAAGGCATTGGATCAGCAGCGCGAAGCCGATCCGCTGTGGTACCAGAGCGAGAAGATGGTGGGTGGAGTGTGCTATGTGGATAGGTTTGCGGGCAGCCTGCCTGCCCTGGCTGAGCGGCTTCCTTATTTTGAAGAACTGGGGCTGACCTACCTGCATTTGATGCCGCTTTTCCGTTCCCCGGAGAAGGAAAACGATGGGGGGTATGCCATCAGCAGCTACCGCGAGGTCAACCCCGCGCTTGGCACCACGGACGATCTGAGGTCGCTGGCCGGTGAACTGCGGCGGCGTGGAATCAGCCTGGTGCTGGATTTTGTCTTCAACCATACATCCGATCAGCATGACTGGGCACAGCGTGCACTGGCGGGTGATGCGGAATACCAGGCCTTCTATCATATGTTCGATGATCGCACGCTGCCTGATCGCTACGAACAGCACCTGCGTGAAATCTTTCCGGAGCAGGACCCCGGCAGCTTCACCTATCGTCCAGAGATCGGTAAATGGGTCTGGACGACTTTCCGCCGCTTTCAGTGGGATCTGAACTATGCCAACCCCGCTGTATTCAACGCCATGGCGCAGGAAATGCTGTTTCTGGCGAATCTGGGCGTTGAGGTGCTGCGGCTGGATGCGGTGGCTTTCATCTGGAAGGAAATGGGCACATCCTGCGAGAATCTGCCACAGGCGCACTGGATTATCCAGGCATTCAATGCACTGGCGCGGATCGCCGCACCTGCGATGGTTTTCAAATCCGAGGCGATCGTCCACCCGGACGATGTAGCCAGCTATATTCATCGGGATGAGTGCCCGATCTCGTACAATCCGACACTGATGAATCTGCTCTGGGAAGCGCTGGCAACCCGCGAGGTCAGGCTGCTGCAGCATTCGATGCGCAAGCGATTTTCGCTTCCCGATGACTGTGCGTGGGTCAATTATGTACGCTGTCATGATGACATCGGTTGGAGCTTTGCGGATGAGGATGCCGCCGAGATCGGGATCAACGGTTTTGATCATCGCCGCTTTCTGAATGCCTTCTATACAGGATATTTTCCCGGCAGCTTTGCTCGCGGGCTTCCCTTCAACTACAATCCGCGCACGCAGGATATGCGCATTTCGGGAATGGCGGCGTCGCTGGCCGGTCTGGAGCAGGCGCTTGAAAACGGCGACACGCTCCGCCAGGAGCACGCAGTACGCCGCATTCTGTTGCTCCACAGCATCATTGTGAGCGCCGGGGGGATACCGCTGATTTACCTGGGCGATGAGCTGGGCACGTTGAACGATTACAGCTACCGGGATAACCCGGCCCGGGCGAAAGACAGCCGCTGGGTACACCGGCCTGCATTTGATATGGCGCGGGCAGCGCGGCGGGCAGATGCCAAAACTATTGAGGGGCGTATTTTCCAGACGCTGCGCCGCCTGATTCACATCCGTAAAGAGACGCCTGCGCTTGCCAACGGGGAAACGACGTTCTTTGACACGGGTAACCCGCACGTCCTGGGATATGTGCGTCATGAACAGGTGCTTGTGCTGGCGAACTTCTCAGAATTTGAGCAGCAGGTCAATCGGGACATGCTGATGTCTATCTGGCGATCCCCTGAGATGGCCGTTGATCTGATCACGGGGCAGGAGATTGGATGCGACGATGCCGTGGTTCTTGAACCTTATCAATATGTATGGCTCCAGATTGGACGTTGGAGATGACTTTAAAGGTACTTGTGTAATATGCAGTATTGGAGCGATAATAACATTGCTGGGGTAGCTGCTGTCTCCAAAGGATTGTGCAATGGATGAAGGTTCCTCCGGACTGCCCTGGATCGTCGAGCTGCGAATTCCTGGCACACCCGGTGTGGCAAAAACGAGGATTGACGGTCGGGCCGTCATCGGACGGGTGGACAGAGAAAATGATGTATTTCCCGATGTTGATCTGACTCCCTGGGGGGCATTGGAACTTGGCGTTGCGCCGGAGCATGTTGCCATTTATGCCGGGGACGAGCACCTGAACGTGGTTGATCTGGGGAGTGGCAAACCCACTTTGCTCAACGGCGACTCGTTAGAGCCAAATGTGCCACACCGCCTTGAGCATGGCGATGACCTGCAGCTTGGTGTGATGCATCTTCAGGTTCAGGTTGTGGCTTCTCCGACCTATGGCAGCGTGATGCACCAGCAGCCGGGTGTCACAATCAAAGATGAGGTCACACCGGGGCATGGGCAGCGTATTTTGATAGTCGAGGATGATCCTGAGGCCGCCGAAATCTTCCGGATCGTTCTGGAGCGTGCGGGCTTTTCCACGTATGTGTGCCGTGAGGTGGTGAGCGCAATTCGTGCGCTGAACACGGAGACCCCCGCCGCTGTCCTACTGGACTTGATGCTGCCGGATATTCATGGCCTGGAACTGTGCCGCTACATTCGCCGGGATATCGGGCTGCGGGATGTGCCCATCATTGTCGTCAGTGCCGCTGTGACACAGGCCAGCATTTCCCAGGCGATGGATGTAGGAGCGGATGTTTTTCTGGGTAAACCGGTCAGCATGAAGGAAATGGTGCGGGTGGTTGCCTCATTGATTGACTGGTATGCGGAAAAGAAGCCATCTATACAGACAAAGCGCCTGGACAACGCGAGTTTGCTCCGTTCAATGCCTGCGGATGTTCGGCGGGATGCCGTTGTGTTCTTTGTGGCAGGCTATCAGGAGCCGATTGCGGCTGTCGTGCCCCGCCGGATTACCATTGGCCGTCGGAGCGGTGGCACATCACCCCGACCTCACATTGACCTGAATCACTACGGCGCGTTTGATGCCGGTGTTTCGCGTGTGCACGCTGCCATTCACCGCGATGATGATGGTTTTTACATCGAAGACCTCGGCAGCAGCAACGGCACATGGGTGAATGAGGAGCTGTTGATTCCGCATGAACGGCACCCCCTGAAGAATGCCAGCGCGATTCGGCTGGGCAATCTGCGGCTGCGGGTCTTTCTGTTTACCGAGGAGCAGACTGATCTGGATGACGTAACGCCCTGAGTAGGCTGCGGCCTGCTGGGATGGAGGGCATCGGAGCAGCCTGCAGAACTATTCCCCCGTCAACTGACATGAAAGTGTCCCCTGGTGCCCGCCAGGATGAGATGCCTGCGGGTGTGGATTTTCATACGTTTGACAGCCATTTTTTTGTGCCTTCTAACTTGTCGGGGGGCTGAGGTAAAGGTAGTATGGGATTTGAATTGTCACGTGGGCGTTCCGCGCCCTTTTGCAATGGAGCTTGCATTCGATGAGTTGGAGCTATCAAGAGGCGCTTGATTACCTGTACAGCTTCATTAACTATGAAGTGCGCCGAGAAGTGCGGTATGCCCCTGAGGTCATGAATCTGGAGCGGCCGCGGCGGCTGCTTGAAGGCCTGGGTAGCCCGCACCGCCAGTATCCGATTATTCACATTACCGGAACGAAGGGGAAAGGCTCCGTCGGAGCTTACTGCTTTTCGGCATTGCAGGCGGCAGGGCTGCGAGTAGGGTTGTATTCGTCACCGCATTTGCAGGATTTTCGGGAGCGCTTCCGTATCAATCACGAGATGATCAGCCGGGAAGTCCTGGCTGCGCTGCTGGCAGAAGTGAAGTCGGTGGCTGATGATATCCCGGATCTGACATGGTTTGAACTGACAACGGCGCTGGCTTTTCTCTATTTTGCCCGTCAGGGCGTGGACGCCGTTGTTTGTGAGGTTGGCCTGGGTGGGCGGTTGGACGCAACCAACGTCGTGCAGCCAGTGGTATCCATTATTACCAGTTTGAGCTATGACCATACCCACTTGCTTGGCAGCACACTTTCCCAGATCGCGACTGAGAAGGCCGGGATCATCAAACCCGGTGTGCCCGTGATCAGCGCCCCCCAGCCCTTGGAAGCGGAACAGGTTCTGCGCCGGACTGCTGGTGACCGCGCCGCGCCGCTGACACGGGTGGGCGAAGACTGGCACTATGTATTCGGGGCAGGTGACCGCCACGGCCAGTATTTTCGGGCAGGGCGTACCGGTGAACCCCAGCGAGAATACTGGATCCCACTGGTCGGGCACCACCAGGTGATCAACGCGAGTGTGGCGCTGGCCGCGCTGGATGCCGCCAGAAATGCCGGGCTGAACATTCCGCCAGAAGCGGTTGCAGAAGGTCTGGCGCATGTGAACTGGCCGGGGCGCTTTGAAATCATTGAGCGCAAGCCCTGGGTCGTGCTGGATGCTGCTCACAACGGCGCATCGGCTCAGTGCCTCCGCGAAACGCTTGATGAGCTGTTCCCGGAGGTCAGCACTCGTGTGCTGGTCTTTGGCGCGTCGGCGGATAAGGATGTGACCGGGATGTTCAGGGCACTGCTGCCGATCGTCGATCATCTCATTCTGGTGCAGGCTGTTCATCCCCGCGCACTGTCTCCGGAAGAACTTGCTGCCAGTGTGAAAGTGCCGGGTTTCACCGGTACTGTCGAGATGATTCCTGTCGTCAAGACAGCGCTGCAGCAGGCGCGCCGCCGCGCTGGTGACGACGGCCTGGTTGTTGTTACCGGATCGCTTTTCGTTGTGGGAGAAGTACGGGATGTTTGTGGGTTGGCACCGGGACGAGCGGCTTACTGTGATTGGCGTGCGCCGGAGCAGGTGCAAACGGTAGACGCCGGCTAGATCGGGATGTGACCATGTTCATTATGGGTTATGGGGAAAACGAATTCTATAACGTCAAAGATGCCGAGCCTGACGAAAACGGGCTGATCGAGGCTTCCCTTGTGCCGCTGCGCGATCTGGTGATTTACCCCAATATGGTGACGCCGCTTTTTGTGGGGCGTGAAGCGTCTTTGCAGGCGATCCAGGATGCCCAGGTTGCCGGGCAGACGGTGATCGGAGTCGCCCAGATTGACGCCGGTATTCCCGATCCAACACCCGATGAGATCTTCCTGATCGGCACTGAGATGGCGATGGGCCGCGTGATGCGGATGCCAGACGGCACGGCGAGTGTGCTCGCTCAGGGGCGGCGGCGGGTGGAAATCGTCGAGTTTCTGGCGGAAAAGCCGTACATGCGGGTGCGGGCGCGTCCCATAGTTGAAGCGCAGGAGGAGGCGGTCTCCCGACGCACACGAGCACACATGCGTGCTGTACTGGCCCTGTTTGAAAAATGCGTCCAGTTAAACCACAACATTCCGGAGGAAGCGTATATCTACGCCCTCAATATCGAAGAGCCGGGTTGGCTGGCTGATGCCATTGCCTCGATGCTCAGCCTGTCGCTGGAGGAGCGGCAGACCATTCTGGAGATTGCCGATCCGGCGGAGCGACTGCGCCGGGTGGGGGTGTATCTCGGTCGTGAACTGGATGTGCTTCAGCTTGAGGATGAAATCCAGGCGCAGGTTCAGGAAGAGGTAGACCGTGGTCAGCGCGAAATGTTCCTGCGAGAGCAGATGCGCGTGATTCAGAACGAATTGGGTGAACTGGATGTATTCCAGCAGGAAATCAGCGAGCTGCACGACCAGATTGCCGACGCGCAAATGCCGGAGGAAGTCACAGACAAGGCATACAAAGAGCTGAAACGCCTGGCAATGCTGTCTCCGATGGCCCCCGAAGTGGGGATTATCCGCACATATCTGGATTGGCTGCTGAGTTTGCCCTGGTCGGCTGCCACGGCAGACAATCTGGACATCGAACACGCGGCGGAAGTGCTTGATGCCAATCATTACGGCCTGCCGAAGGCAAAAGAACGTGTGCTGGAGCATATCGCCGTCTTGCAGCTTGCGGCGGATAAGGCCAAGACCCCTATCCTGTGTTTTGTTGGCCCGCCGGGAACGGGTAAAACGTCATTGGGCAAGAGCATTGCCGCAGCACTGGGACGGGAGTTCGTGCGCGTCAGTCTGGGCGGTGTGCGGGATGAAGCGGAAATTCGCGGTCATCGCCGCACGTACATTGGTGCTATGCCGGGCCGCATCATTCAGACCATGCGCCGTGCCCGGACGATCAACCCGGTCTTTATGCTGGATGAGATTGACAAGCTGGGTGCTGATTTTCGAGGAGACCCGGCAGCGGCGCTGCTGGAAGTGCTCGATCCTGAGCAGAATTATGCGTACAGCGACCACTATCTGGAAGTACCCTATGACCTCTCTAAG
Source organism: Ardenticatenia bacterium (assembly GCA_026983935.1). Taxonomy (GTDB): domain Bacteria; phylum Chloroflexota; class Anaerolineae; order Aggregatilineales; family Ch27; genus JALSTC01. Next base: position 1,966 of record JALSTC010000571.1, on the reverse strand, counting down.
GTCATGTTTATCACCACGGCCAACTACCTGGACGTCCCCCCGGCGCTCCTTGACCGCCTGGAGGTGATCGAATTTTCCGGCTATACCGAAGAGGACAAACTGGCAATCGCCCGCCGCTTCCTGCTGCCTCGCCAGTTGGAGGCGCATGGTCTGGATGAGGTCGGCGTGCATCTGGATGACAGCGTGTTGCGGGCCATCATCCGGGATTACACGTATGAAGCCGGTGTCCGCAACCTGGAACGCGAGATTGCCAATATTTGCCGCAAGATCGCCCGCCGTGTGGCAGAAGGGAAGCGCTTTTCGCGGCGAGTGCGTGCGGACAGCCTGCATCGGTATCTAGGGCCACCGCGCTATACGCACATCCATGCGTTGGAGAAAGATGAAATCGGGGTGGCCACCGGCGTAGCCTGGACGGAAGCCGGTGGCGATATTATGGTGGTGGAGGCGGCGCTGATGCCCGGCAAAGGCGATCTGCAGTTGACCGGTCACCTGGGGGAGGTCATGCGGGAGTCAGGGCAGGCGGCGCTGACCTATGCACGTTCTCAGGCGGGTAGACTGGGGATCAGGTCGCAGTTGTTTGAGGAGATGGATATACATGTCCATGTTCCAGAAGGCGCTATCCCCAAAGATGGCCCTTCTGCCGGTGTAACGATGGCCGTTGCGCTGATCTCGGCGCTGACCGGGCGGCCAATTCGCCGCGATGCAGCCATGACCGGCGAGATCACCCTGCGTGGGCGGGTGCTGCCTGTCGGCGGCGTCCGGGAGAAGATGCTGGCCGCCCATCGGGCCGGTCTGTCACTGTTTTTCCTGCCAGCCAGGAACGAAAAAGACCTGGAGGATATGCCCAAACGGGTGCTGCGCGATCTGGAAGTGGTGCTGGTAGACAATATCGGGACGATCCTTGAAAAAGTGCTGCTTCCCCCGGTAGACTCAGGCGAAGCCGCCGAGGCGACGGAAGATGCGGAGGCAGACAGCGAGGCAGAACCCGACGGGACACAATCTGAGCATGAACGCGCAAGATATTCAGAACCTGCTAAATGAGGGGCGTCAGGCTGACGTTGACTGGCTGCCGGGACGTGCGCCGCTTGAAGACCTGGCCTCCGTGCTGGCTGCCATGGCCAACAGTGAGGGCGGCACGTTGCTGCTTGGCATCGCCCCGCGCACTGACAGAATCGCCGGCGTGGAGGATGTGGATGGCGCGGTGGATCGTGTGTTGCAGGCAACACTGGCCACCTCCCCCCCTTTAATCATTCCGCTGCCAGAGCGGGTCACCATCGGCCAGTTCACCGTGCTGGTGATCAATGTGCCGAAGGGGCTGCCGCACGTCTATGCCTATAATGGGCGGTTTCTGGTCAGGTCGGGAACTACCAATCAGCCGATGGATGCCAGAGCGCTCCGCCAGATGCTGATCGAGCGCGGCGACGTGAACTTTGAGGAAGTCACGCCGTTGGGAGCGACGATGGATGATCTCGATTGGACACAGGTCGAGGCATACACCGCCAACCTCAAGGGCTTGAGCGGCCTTTCTGCGGAAGAAGTGCTGATCAAACGCGGCTGTCTGGTTAAACATGGCGATCAGCCTGCCCGCCCGACCAATGCCGGGATTCTACTCTTTGGTAAAGACCCTCAGCGGTTTATTCGCGGCTCGGAGATCACGGCGGCGCGTTTTGCTGGTGTGGAGATGGGGGATACGTTCACCCGGCAGGATATTGGCGGCACGCTGCCGGCGCAACTGCGCAGTGTCCAGACTTTCCTGGCGGACCATCTACGCAAGAAGGTGCAGATCGGGCAGACAATGGCCCGTGATGAACAGTTTGAATACCCTATGGAAGCCGCCCGTGAGGTTGTCGTCAACGCGGTGGCGCATCGCGACTACAGCATCCAGGGTGATGGCGTGCGATTGTATATCTTTGCTGACCGTATGGAAGTGACCAGCCCCGGCGACCTCCCCGGCCCTGTGACCGTG
>JALSTC010000570.1 GCA_026983935.1 Ardenticatenia bacterium | reverse complement strand
CCTGGCGACATTATCAGGCCGGGGCGGATCAGGTGATCATCGTGTCCCCGATCAAAATGGCGGTGATCCGCCGTCTGAATGCAACGCCGCCGCTTGCTGACCTGATCGCAGACGTGCGTCATGTGGATATCATTCTGGTGGAAGGCTTTAGCCGCGATTGCTCTACGCCGAAGATCGAACTGGTCCGCGCTGCCCGCAGCACGGACCCGATTAATGCACCTGCCGATGTGCTGGCCTACGTCAGCGATCTACCTTTGGAAGGTGCGCCCTGTTTTGGTCTGGATGACCTTAAGGGCCTGGCCGACATGCTTGAAGAGCGGTATCTATCAACAAGGAGAGAGAACATGAGCCTGCCTGAAGTCTATACTCGTATTCGTGAGGAATTCCCTGGAGTTGCTGATGCATATGATGCCCTGGGGGACGCCGCGTACAAATCCGGGCCGCTGGACGCCAAGACGGCGTCGTTGATCAAACTGGCAATGGCTCTTGGCGCGGGATTGGAGGGCGCTGCGCATTCTCATGTTCGCCGTGCACTGCAGAATGGCGCAAGTCCGGCGGAGATCAAGCAGGTAGTGGTGCTGGCCATTACGACGCTTGGCTGGCCCCGGGCAACCGCGGCCTATAGCTGGATCAATGATGTGCTGGATGAGACGTAAACGCAGCCAGTACATGATTTTGGAAGGTGGACGCCAATGAAGAAAACGCTGCTGTTCATTGTGATTGCCGCTTTGCTAAGTGCAGCCTGCACACCTGCGCAGATCGTCGGGCTGTTGGGGCTTGTTTTTGCGCCGCCTGCAGAGGATGCGCCTCTGGGTGGACAGATCGCCGCGCTGCCCACGCCTGATCTGGCGGCAGTTCCCACACCCACACCTCCACCGAGCAGCATCAGCTTTCCCACGCCTGCGCCGCCGGTGGCCCCGCCACTGGCGACTCTGACCGCCGTCGCGGGCATGCTGCCCACGCAGGATACATCCGCGACGCCCTACGTGCTGACCTTTCGGGGCAGGCCCCATTTCATCGAATTCCACGCCTGGTGGTGAAGCGCCTGCAATGCCATGCGCCCGTCCGTGCGACGGCTTCAGGAAATGTATGCAGACCAGGTAGATTTTGATATTCTCAATGTAGATCACCTTTCGACTCGCGACCTGGCGATTCAGTACCAGGTATCAGCCATCCCGCTGGTCATCCTGCTGGATGCCGATGGCAATGTCGTACAGCGGATGGAGGGATATCACACCGAAGAGGAGTTGATCGCTGCTGTGGAGCGGCTGCTCCAGTCTCAATAGTCGCAGCTCCCCCTAGTGCGCAGGCGATGCCGACCGGGAGTTGCCAGAACAGACAGGAGTCGTTATTGTCAGCACTCGGCATCACGTTTTATAGGAAGTAGAACAAGTTTTGACAGACCTTTCACGCCGCACGTTTTTGACTCTTTCCGGGGCAGTGCTGCTCAACGCGGCCCTGCCCTTTGCCCTCGGTCAGCCAGCACTCACCGCCGCGCCTGCCAGCATTGCCGGGCGGGCGCTGCGGGTCGCGCCCATCTACCGCCGCCCGCACCCGGATGCAGCCATCATCCGGCGGCTCTGGCCGGACAGCGTCACGCCGATTCTGGGTACAGTGGGGCGCTGGTACGCGGCTCCACGGGGCGTGGTGCTCCAGGATGATGTACAGCCCATGATCCCCTATGATCCTGCGATGGCCGTCCGACCTGCGCGGCTCCCTGCGTGGCTGACGGTGATCGGTCCGACGGCAATTGTGCGTTCCTGGGCTTCTGGAACGGCTCCGTTAACTGCCCGGATCGGTTACGGCGGCGTGCTGTGTGCTGTTGATTATCTGCCGGCTGATGCTGGCGGCGACGAATGGTATGCCGTTGCGAATGCCCCGGATGGCTCTCCGCTGGGCTGGACATCCGCAGCGCGCTGGGCAGCCATCACAGATACGGCCCCCGGCGGCGGCCTGGCTGATTACGTCGTGAGATTAAATATCAGGCGGAAGTGGCTGCATCTTTTGCAGGGTCAGCGTGAAATTCTACATGCCCCTGCCTCGCCGCCAGCGGACGCCCGCCCGGGCACGAGCTGGCTGCACCGACGTCAGCCGGTGATGTTGGCCCCGGCAGTCCCTCCGGGCGCGCCGTGGATGCTGGCAGGCGATAATACTGCTCTCTACGGCGCATATTGG
>JALSTC010000569.1 GCA_026983935.1 Ardenticatenia bacterium | reverse complement strand
GACGCGGCATCTGAATATCCATGCTGATGATGTCCGGCTGCAGGCGGGCGGCCAGCGCGATCGCTTCCCGGCCATCGCGCGCTTCGCCGACGACCATCATGTCCGGCGCATCCGCGATCAGCCCGGCCAGAAAACGGCGCACTGTCGGGCTGTCATCCACAATCAACACACGCAGCGGCGAGTCAGTCATCGGCTCAGATCATCTGCTCGATCACTTGCAGGAGTTCGTCCTGATCAAAACGGGTCTTGACCAGATAGGCGTCGGCCCCGGCATGGAGGCCCCGTTCACGGTCGCCGGGCGAATCAAGGGAGGTCACCAGAATGACCGGCAGCCTCTGCCAGCGGCTGTCACTCTTGATTCGCCGGGCCAGTTCAAAGCCGTTCATGTTGGGCATTTCCACGTCGGCCACGATCACGTCGCAGGACTGCTCCATCAAGACCTGCAGAGCTTCCTGACCATCGGTCGCCGTGCGCACACGGTACCCGGCAGCTTCCAGGATGTTTTTCTCCAGCGTGCGGGTGGTCAGCGAATCGTCCACGACCAGAACCCAGCGCTCGTGCTCGTCTTCTGTCTCATCTCCCGCGTCGGACGCCGCTTCAAGATGGTGGTGCACCCGCCGGGCGTTTTTGATCAGGTCACCGGCGTTGAGCACGATCACCACCTCGCCGCTGCCCAGGATGGCTGCCCCGGCCATGTTGCGGACACGGCTCAGCTCTTCGCCGGGCTTCTTGAGCACCAGCTCCTGCTCGCTGAGCAGCTCATCCACGATGAAGGCGACGGCGCGTTCGGTTGAGTGGAGCACCAGCACCGGCGTTTCGGCGGTCAGGTCATGGGTCAGGCCGGGGCGCTCCAGCACATCCGCCAGCGCAACCAGCGGCAGCGGGCGGCCCATCACGTCAATCATGGGCCGGTCTTCCACATAGAAAACGGCGTCGGGCGCAATGGTGATCATGCGCGTCACGGCGGTCAGCGGGATGGCGTACTGCTCTTCGCCCACCCGCACCAGCAGGCAGCGGATGCGCGTCAGTGAGACGGGCACGACCAGATGGAATGCCGCCCCCTGACCGGGCCTGTTTTCCAGCCACAGCCGCCCACGCAGCAGGTCAACTTGCTGGCGCACCGCATCCAGCCCCACGCCCCGCCCGGAAATCGCTGTGACCCTGGCCGCTGTGGAAAAACCCGGCACGAAGATCAGCGAAGCGACCTCATCCGGGGTCATTGCCCCGGCTTCCGTTTCCGTGATCACCCCCGCCTCAATGGCCCGCTGGCGGATCAGGTCGACATTCAGGCCGCGCCCGTCATCGGCAACCGAAACCTGAATGTCGCTGCCGCGGGTGGTCACGCTCAGCGTGATCGTGCCGCTGGCCGCCTTCCCGGCGGCCATACGCTCCTCCGGCGGCTCAATGCCATGATCAACGGCGTTGCGCAGCAGGTGGATCAGCGGCGTTTTGATCGCCTCCAGCACGTGCTTGTCCATCTCCACGTCCGCGCCTTCGACGATCAGGGTGGCCTCTTTGCCACTTTCGCGGGCCAGGTCGCGCACCATCCGCTGGAACGTGCCCAGAATGGTCTGGAAGGGCAGCATCCGCACGCTGGCAATATCCGCCTGCAGGCCGTCCACCAGCGTGGTCAGGTGCAGCGTGTCCTGCGCCAGTGCCCGGTTCAGGGAGCGCAGTGCTCTGCCGCTGAGCGTCAGGTAGTGCTGGGTGGTGTTGAGGAACTCGAGCAGCTCCATCTGATCCGCCGTGCCATCGCCCGCTTCCCCGCGATCGCGCAGGCGGCGCGTGGTGCGGATGTAGGCGGAGCGAGCCTGCCGCCAGGCCCGCTGCCAGCGGCGGTGCTCCTGCAGCAGGGCCTGCAGCTCACGGCGGCGCTGCTCACTGTGCATCCTGGCGATCAGCAGTTCGCCGGCCTGTCCCATCAGCCGGTCAATCTTGGCCAGGCTGACGCGCACGGTATCCCCGCCAGTGGGTGGGCCGCCCCCCGGCATATCCTCAGCGGGCAGCGGTGGCAGCTCAATCTGGAGGGTCTGGCGCTTGGCATCGGTCACGTCCGTGCTGCCGGCGACCGCCTCCATCTGCTGCAGGGCCTGTGCGATGATCTCCGGCGTGACCGGGCTGCCGTCGGCGATCATCTGGATGATGTCCAGGCTGTCATAGAGCACGTCACAGACAGAGGGGGT
>JALSTC010000568.1 GCA_026983935.1 Ardenticatenia bacterium | reverse complement strand
ATTTCGGCATGATCGCGGCGGCTAACGCGATGAGTGATGTCTATGCCATGGGCGGGCGGGTGCTCTTTGCGCTCAATCTCGTTGCCTTTCCGGACAACCTGGATAGTAGTATCCTGAGTGAGATCATGCGCGGCGGCGCGGAAAAGGTAAAAGAGGCCGGGGCTGCTGTCGCAGGGGGACATACGGTCACCGACAAAGAACCTAAATTCGGGCTGGTAGTGGTTGGCATTGCCGGGCGATCCGAACTGCGCAGCAAAGTAGGCGCACAGCCCGGTGATGAACTTGTGCTGACCAAGGCATTGGGTACGGGGGTGATCACCACCGCGCTCAAGCAGCAGAAGGCCTCGCCGGAGGACGTAGTGGCAGCAGTGGCAAGTATGGGCCGCCTGAACGGTGCGGCGGCGCAGGCAGCGGTTCAGGCTGGCGCGCATGCCATGACCGATGTCACTGGCTACAGCCTGCTGGGGCATGGGCAGGAAATGGCGTCGCTGAGCGGGGTTGACCTGGAAATCAATTTATCCGCCATTCGCTGGCTGCCCGGCGCAGAACGCTATGCAGATATGTGGACGTTCCCCGGTGGGATGTCCAACAACCGCATGTATTTCAGTCAATGGGTGGATTTTGACGAAGGCGTCACGGAAGAGTATCAGGCGTTGCTCTTCGATCCGGAAACTTCCGGCGGCCTGTTGATTGCCGTGCCGCCGGAAGGTCTGGCACGGCTGCTGGCAGCGCTTGAAGAAAACGGCGATGTGCCGCAGCACATCGGGCAGGTAGTAGCCGGGAGTGGACGGCTGCGGGTGCGTGGCTGACGGACGCGCTGACTGTCTCCTGCCGGGCGAAAGGAGGGCATGATGCCCACCAAACCATTTGTGCAGCACCGCTATGGCATTTCAATGGATGTATTCATCACGCGAAAGCCGCAGGGGGAATCGCTCGTGCTGGGCGGAGTTGGGGAGCGCTATGGCCGCTGGACGCGGGTGCTGACCCTGCGGGCCGCGCAGTTGCTCTGGTTCCACCTGACCGGAGTTTTATTCCCGGAGAGGGCGGAGCGTGTGACGACGATTGCCGTGACGGCACCGCTGCGCGGCGATGATCGCCCGACGATTACCACGCATCTGGAAGTTGTGCGCACAGCAGACGGCTTCATCGAGATGATTGGCTGGGCCGGGCAGGATACCTGGTGGGCACGCCTGCCGCAAAATGAAGCGCGTGCTTTGTGGGCCAGGCTCGATCAACTGCTGTACCCGGTGGGATGGGAAGGACGCGAGCGTAAGCGCCGGCAGGATTGAGCCTTCGGGATGTTGATGGAAGCGGGTCTCCGTGACCCGCTTTTGTGATCCGGGCAGAGTTTGGCCTGAGGGCGCTTTCCTCGTACAATGGCAGTGAACGGCATGGGATGGGATGGGAAGGAGTATGCCGTGCTGCAAGGCAAGGGCATGTTTATCTGGCAGGTGGAGCGCTGCGATCGGGGCGAGGCCAGAACCCTGGTGGACCTGGCGCGGGCCGCACAGCTCAGCCATGTCATCTTCAAGCTGTCTGACGGCACATTTGATTTTCCCCTTCCTGCCCAGGACCCCGGCGGCAGGCTGGAGAGCCTGACCGACGCAGCCATTCGAGCTTTCCAGCAGGCGGGTATTCAGGTCTGGGCGCTGGCGCACACGCAGGGCCAGGATCCGGAAATGGAAGCGCACCGCGCCGCCAGCCGTGTGCTGCGCTGGGACCTGTCCGGTCTGGTGGTCAGCCCCCAGAGCCAGTACATCGGCCAGCACGACAAAGCCCGCCGCTTCATGGCTACGCTACGTGACGATCTGGGGGGCAGTGCAGGGGGGCTTCCCATTGCCTTCAGTTTGTTCCGGGACCCGGATCTACAGGATTCTCCCGGCTGGCCCCTGTCCCGCCGCTTTCCGGTTGATGAATTTGTGGCGCAGTCCGATCTGATCATGCCGCAGGTGTTCTGGATCGCACGAGATGGTGGTGATCCGGCGGGTGCACTGCGCGAGAATCATGCCCAGTACAGCCGGCGCTATCCGGAAAAGGCCTATGTACCCACAGGGGCCGCGTTCGGGGAGCGGTACGGATCACTGCAGTGGACGGCAACACCTGCCCAACTCGAATTATTCCTGAATCAGGTGCGTGCCCTGGACCTGCCTGCCGTCAATTTCTGGAGCTGGCAGCATGCCCGCAATGACAC
>JALSTC010000567.1 GCA_026983935.1 Ardenticatenia bacterium | reverse complement strand
AAAACGCCCGCGTTTGTTGACGTGCCCGGAGCGGTGTGTTAATCTCCACATTAAAGTGGAACCGGTTCATCCATCTCCTGGAGCGTGAACGGTGTTTGCGGATTTCCTGCCTCTTGGCGTACTGATCGCCGTCACCACGGCGCTGGTGGCCCTTGTGCTCTTCATGTCGCGCATGTTCGGCCCCTACCGCCCCAACCGGCGCAAGCTGATGCCCTATGAAAGCGGGGTCGATCCGATCGGCCCGGCGGTGCGGCGCATCCCGGTCAAGTTCTACCTGGTGGCGGTGCTGTTCATCCTGTTTGATATCGAAGTGATCTTCTTCCTGCCCTGGGCCGTTCTGATGCGCAGGCTGGGTGTTTTTGGCCTGGTCGAGATGTTCGTCTTTATCGCGATTTTACTGGTCGGGTATGTGTATGCGTGGCGCAAAGGAGCACTGCAATGGGAATAGTCAACCACGAAAAAGACGGCGCTTCTGGAATCGTCACTACGACGCTGGAGGCGATGGTCAACTGGGCACGCACCGGCGCGATGTGGCCGCTGGGCTTCGGGCTGGCGTGCTGTGCCATTGAGATGATGAGCACACAGGCCAGCAGCTACGATCTCTCCCGCTTCGGGATGGAGCTGATGCGCCCCAGCCCGCGCCAGGCGGATATGATCATCGTCGCCGGGCGGCTGACGCGCAAGATGGCCCCCGTACTGCGCCGCCTGTACGACCAGATGCCCGCGCCCAAATGGGTGCTGGCCATGGGCGACTGCGCAAGCTGCGGCGGTGTGTTCAATAACTACGCCGTCGTGCAGGGCGTGGATGAGATCGTGCCGGTGGATGTGTACGTGGCGGGCTGCCCGCCGCGCCCGGAACAGCTCATTCACGGCATCATGATGCTGCATGAAAAGGTGCGCGGTGAGCACCTCAGCAAGTGGCGTCAGGAACAGCCCATCCGGGCGTAACTACTGCGTGAATGCGTTGGCCTGAATCCATGTGCCGGTAAGGTGGAAAAAAGCCCATGCCTGTAGAAGCAAAAGACCCTGTGACCGCCCTCCGGGAAGCCTTCCCGGATGCCGTGCAAGATGTGGTGGAATTTCGCGGCGAGACGACCGTTTACGTCGAACCGACAAAACTTGCGGAGGTGGCGCTGTTCCTGCGCGATGCCGACGGGCTGCGCTACAATCTCCTGGTGAATCTGACCGGCATTGACTACCTGCCGGAGACACCGCGCTTTGCCGTGGCCTATCACCTCTATTCGATGCTCTATAACCGCACGCTGCGCCTCAAGGTGCGCCTGCCGGAAGACAACCCCACCGTGCCGACGGTGACGACCGTCTGGCCGACGGCCAACTGGCTGGAGCGCGAGGCGTATGACATGCTGGGCATCGTCTTTGAAGGGCATCCCGACCCGCGCCGCATCCTGATGCCGCCGGAGTGGGAAGGGCATCCGCTGCGCAAGGATTACCCGCTGGGGTACGAAACCGTGCAGTTTTCCTTCAACTACGACGAGATTGACCGGCATAAGCCCTACGCAAAAGAGTAGTTCTGCGTTCGGATGGCCTGCTGCAGGGCCGCCCCGGACTGCAATACTGATTTGGAGCGAAGCGACAAATGACCATTGCCCCGGAAATGACCCAATGGGAAGGGACGCTCGAAGAACTCAAGCATCTGGTTTCGCCAAAGGCGCTGACCGGCGAAACCGTGCTGCTCAACATGGGGCCGCAGCACCCCAGCACGCACGGCGTGCTGCGCCTGCTGCTGGAACTGGACGGTGAGAACATCGTCAATGTCGTGCCGGATGTTGGCTACCTGCACACCGGCATCGAAAAGACGATGGAATCCAAACGCTATGAGCAGTCCATCGTCCTGACCGACCGCATGGACTACCTGGCCCCCTTCAGCAACAACCTGGCCTACTGCCTGGCGATTGAAAAGCTGGTAGACCTGGACGTGCCGGAGCGCGCCCAGATCATCCGCGTGCTGGTGGCGGAGCTGACCCGCCTCAACAGCCATCTGGTCTGGCTGGGCACGCACGCCATTGACATCGGCGCGATGAGTGTCCTGCTCTATACCTTCCGCGAGCGCGAGTACATCCTCGACCTGTTCGAGATGATCTCCGGCCAGCGCATGATGGGCACCTACTTCCGGCCCGGCGGCGTCTGGCGCGATGTCCCGGCGGAGTTCATGCCCACACTGGAAAAATTCCT
>JALSTC010000566.1 GCA_026983935.1 Ardenticatenia bacterium | reverse complement strand
CTGGGTTGACGTGCCGGTGATACTCAAGATGATGACCGCAAAACCGTACAGCAGGACAACAAACAGAAGTCTTGCCCAGAGAATATGGCCCCTGTCTGCGAGGAATAGGGTAACCCCATATGTGATTAATGCTATGGTGAGACCGATATACAGGCTTGTCGCACGCCGGATGCCCAGCCCTCCCGTCAGCAGGGCCATGGCCAGCACAATTGCCGTCAGGACAAAGGCCCCTGTGCTGAGCACAAGCACCGTGCGCGCACGGTAGTAGGCAACGGGGTTCGGGTAGCGGCGGGCAAGTTGGTCGAAGTAGCGGCGTATCCAGGCGATCATGCGTCAGCCTCCCCATTTTCGTGTCCATCCCGGCTGCCATTGGCGGCGGGAGGTTCACCCAACCGGATGGCAATCCGCGGCGCGTTCAGAGCCGTTTGCAGCCCCTGCGCGGCTACCGCCAGCGTATTTTCCACCCCCGAAGCGCTCTGCAGCCGGGTGCCGATTTCGTTGATCAGCACCTCACGCCGGGCCAGACGCTGTGCCTCCTCAAAGAGGCGGGTGCTCTCCAATGATAGGGAGAGACGCTCGGCCACATCCTGCACCAGAGCCTGCTGTTCCGCGTCAAGGTCTTTGTCAGCATCCAATTCGAATTCCATCGCGCCGACCACCTGCCCGCGTATGATGAGCGGCACAGCCACCATGTGCCGCTCATCATCTTCGTCGGTCACAAGCTGCGCGGCGTCTGCAGCTTTTGCCAGTCCGGGCGTCCATTCGGCATTTGGCGTGCTTGTGCCGGAGTTGAAGTCCACGGTCACCGCCGGTGCGAGTTCCTGCGACCGGATATAGGCGCTCCATGCCTGCCCGGTCAGCCGCTGGTTGAGCTCCTGAATTTGCCTGAGCTGGGCATGTGACTGAGCAAGCAGCTCCTGGTTGCGGGCAATGACCTGCTGCTGCTGGGCAAACAGGTAGGCGTTGTCAATGGCGACGGCGATCTGGTTGGCCAGCGTTTGCAGCACACTGATGTCATCCGGGGTGAATGGATTGGGATGAACGCTCTGCACATCCAGCGCACCGATGATGCGCTCCCCGGAAAACATGGGCAGTGCCAGTTCTGCCCGCGTATCGGGCAGTAGTTCATTCTGGCGGTGCACCGGGTCGGTGCTGGTGTCACGGGCAAAGACAGGTTCGCCCTTTGCCGTCACCTGCCCGATCACGCTGCGGCTGCCGACAGCCAGTCGGTGCCCGCGTCTGAGCAGTTCTCGCCCCACCGGGCCGGTGCTTGCCCGCAGGACGGCAAACTTGCTGTTTTCGTCAATCAGGAAGATTTGCGCGTGATAGATTTCATCGAAGTGCTCGCGGACAAGTTCGACTGTTTCCGTCAGCAGGGTATCCAGGTCAACACGCCGGAAGATACGCCTGGTGACCTCTGTACTCAGTTCGGTCATGCGCAGACGCTGAACGGTGGCTTCCGTCGCGGTCAAGCGGTGCTGCCAGCCCCTGGCCAGAATATAGTTTAATGCACCTATGGCGGCGGTGATCAGTGATAAACTGAGCAGATCGGCGATGCCGGCTTTTGCGCCAGCCGTGCCCTGTATGCTCATGATGACGATGGCGAAGCCTGCGATTGAGGCGATGGTGGCAAGGATCACGCTGCGAGCATTGGCCAGCAGTGCTGTTGCGGCAATCAGCATCATCGGCGTCAGTAAACCGCCAAGTGTTCCCCATCCCCGGCCAATCGGTGGCAGGAATGTCACCATATAGCCACCCACCAACAGCGCACCTCGCACAACTGCTAGGCGTCCTTCGTGGAGCAGTCTCCACAGCAATAATGTTCCGGTCAGTCCTATTATGTTGACGATGAGCACTGTGTCCGATTGCATGACGGCGTCTGGCCTGAACGCCAGAAAAATCAGCATTGCCAGGCCGATCAAAAAGCCAAAGGTGACGACAACGTAGGCCACACCCGCCTGCCGCCGCTCAATTGCGTTTGTGTAGGGGGTCAGGTTGTATAACCGTGATAGCCATCTTCGCATAACAGGTGCTCCTTATGCGGCGCTGCCTGGGCTTATTTCCACGGCAGCGTGCCAGCTTTATTTCTCAGTGGCTTCCTGACCGCCGTTGGTATTCGCGGCGGTTTCATCCGGAACGTTCAGCCGGACACGGCCCACCCGTGCCCCCAGCGTTTCCCCAAGCGATTGCACTGCCG
>JALSTC010000565.1 GCA_026983935.1 Ardenticatenia bacterium | reverse complement strand
AGGGCCACTCTGTCCAATTCCCGGATCATTTTTTTCGCCTCCAGTGATATAACTGAGCATTATCGGCGGCGTATGGGATACGCGGTCACAAAACGGGGCGCGTCACCTTCTCCTGTTTCTACCAGCCACACCGTGCGCACGAGAGGCCGTTTGCCGCTCGGTGTCCACAGCGGCCCCTCGATCACGTACTTCATGCCGTATTCTCCCTGCCGGGAGTCGGTCACGGGATTTTCGCGGGCATGAGCGAGCAGCGCGTCAACGAGCACACTCCATTGTACCAGTGAAAATCCCGCATTCTCGAAAAATCTGACCTTGCTTGCCCCTTCTGCGTGTGCGGGATTGAGCAGATACTTTGTCACCTTTGCAGAAGGCACGTAAGCCTTATCGGCGTTCGGCAGTTTTTCCACCGGGCGGCCCCTGTCGTATGCAAAGCACGTTTTGGGGTGGGATGCTACTGCTGCCCTCAGCGAAGCAGTGAGAGAAAAAGCAGGAGCAGAAACAGGAAGCCGAACAGGCCGATAGCCCACGGTCGCCAGAAGAACGGGCGCGGTCCCCAGAATAGGGGCCGCGGCCCCCACCACAGCCGACGGCGCACCCAGGGCCGCCGGTAATACGGTCTGCCATACCATCCTCTGCGCATCTGTGTCCTTCCCTTCCTGTACTCTATTGCTACACCATCAACATACAGGGGGAATGTTTACCCGGTAAACGGCCGTAAAATCTCTATGTGATCGACTTACTACCACCAGTAGCCCTGCCCCTCGCGGGGATCATGGCGTTCATAGAGCATCTGGCGGCGGTGCTCCGGCGGCGGCTGCGGAACCAGCAGGGTGAAGACCCGGATCAGGATCATGCCGGTGACGAACCCGCCGATATGCGCGAACCAGGCCACCCCGCCCCCGGCCAGCATCCCGGCAGATGACAGGCCGTTGACCAACTGCAGGACGAACCACAGACCCAGCACCCACAGCGCCGAAATGTCCGCGATCTGCACGAAATAGCCCAGGAAGATCAAGCCGCGTACCCGCACGCCGGGATACAGCACAATATAGCCGCCCAGCACACCGGCGATCGCACCGCTTGCGCCGAGCAGCGGCGTCGTGGAGAGCGGGCTGATGGCCACCTGCGCCAGCGTCGCCACGATCCCGCTGGTGAAGTAAAAAACCAGGTACAGGGGGATGCCCAGCCGGTCTTCGATGTTGTCGCCGAAAATCCATAGGTAGAGCATGTTGCCCAGCAGATGGCTGAGGCCGCCGTGCATGAACATGGCGCGGAAGATGTCCAGCAGCGCCTCGCCGTCAAAATGCTGCGTGATATTGCGCGGCACCACCGCCCATTCCATCGCCAGCCGGTAAGCCTCGCGCTCCGTCAGTCCGGCCTGAAACATAAAATAGACCAGCACATTGAGGATGATCAGCGTCAGCGTGGCAATGGGAAAGCGGCGCGTGGGGTTGAGGTCCCTCAGTGGGAGCATGGGTCGGTTCCCTCCAAAAACGGCGGCGTGCATTCAGCGGCAGGCAGAAGGGTCACAGGCCAGCAGTCTGTACCGCCCTTCAGGATGAGTATATGCGCACCGCCCGCTGCTGACAACAGCCCGCCTCGGGGG
>JALSTC010000564.1 GCA_026983935.1 Ardenticatenia bacterium | reverse complement strand
ATGCCATGCCAGACTCCCTTTTGCAGAAATGCGACCCTCAGAGAGACAGAATCATCCCCGCCAGGCAAACAGCCGCAGGGCTTTGAACACCGCAAACACCCCGAACATAATCCGCGCCAGCAGCGCCATCCCCGTGGACTGCTGATGTGCACGGACGCCGGTCAGATAGTAGCCGGTCAGGAACGACTCCAGCCACAGCGCCGGATCGCCCGGATTGTCCAGCGCCACCTGCAGCACCATGTACGCCAGCGCAGTCAGGGCGATGGCCCGCATGTTGCCATGCCGCGCCGCCGCAGCGGGATACAACACACCCTGCAGGAGCAGAGTCTCCACCAGCGGCCCGATAAACACGACAAATCCCACCGCCGCGATCCAGCCGCCCGGCCCGGCAGTGCCCAGCCCGATCAGGTTGACCGGCAGCCCGATGTTTTGAAAAGCCAGCGGCACAAAATCAACCAGTATGGCCACGCCCAGGGAAAACAAGAGCACCAACCAGATCGAGCCACCCCGCACTGTCAGGCGCAGCGCCCCCCCGACCCTGCCCCCTACCCGCTGCTGCAGCGTGAGCCACAGCAGCGCCAGCGTGACCAGCGCCCCGATGATGGCCGCCAGATTCAGCGTAAGCGGGCTGACCACGCCCGCTGCAGCCGCATCCGATTCCAGACCCACAGAGACAACCGCCAGCGCCCCAACCTGCACCACGAAATACACGATCACCATCGTGAAGCCATACAGCGTGCTCCAGGGCGGTGTCGGCTCCTCCGCCCGCAGCCGGGCCATCAATGCCTCAATGCCTACGTTCATTTCCTGCTATCCTGCCTCAGATTCGATATCCGGTGAAATGGTCACCGCCTCCACAATGCGCATCAGCCCGGAGAGCACGCGCCGGATTCGGGCCGGGTCGCCGCGAAAGTCAGGGGCCACGCCGCGCAGCGCTTCGTAAGACTCCGGCAGGCGTGCCACCACCCGCGCCCAGGCGTTGATCTCGATCTGCATGGCCGGGACGCCCAACTGCTGCCAGACAAAGCGCGTCACCGTCGGACGCCGTGCACCGCCGGCATAACGCGAGGGATTGATGGCGATTCGATCGAGGCTGGAAGCGCGGCTGTTGGTGTGGAATCCTTCCATTTCAAAGGCCCTGATGATCGCCGTCTCGTAGGGGGCGCACGTCTCGCCGTAGATGCTGCCCAGCGCCAGCGCGAAGTCGCGGTCGCCGCGCGCGCCGTGCACATCCAGTACCAGACGAATGTCATGCGCCTGCACCAGATCGCGCACGGCCTGTTTGTATGCACCCTGATCGTCATCATCATGGGGATCGGGATCGATGCGATGCGTGGGGTAAAGGGCGTGCACACCAAGGCGCTCATGCAGCCAGTGCACAATGGCCGCCGTATATTCATCCTCGCGCTTCCAGAGGCCATCGCGACGGTGACGGACGGCATGCGGCGCGGAGAGCAGCACCGGCCGGTGACCGGGAAGGATCGCCAGTCCGCTTGCCCCTGTTGGGGGCGGATCGTCATAGCGCACGATCTCCCGCTCAAGCGCCGTCAGTGCCGGTAACCAGTGATCGTCCATAAGCAGCCGCTAGAGTGAAGTAATCGTTCTGGCAACACGTAGATGCTTACCGAAGTGCGGCAGATAGTCAATGAAGGCGGGATACTGCCCCGATTCGTGCCCGCTCAGGTAGCGGCGCAGGACACTGACCACGCCCGGCAGCACTTCGATGCCCTGCGTCTTCTTCTCCAGTAGCACAAAGGCGTCCGCCTCCGCTTTGCTGACGAAGTCCTCCAGATAGATCGCCACCAGACCGGCGGTGAACAGCGTCAGGAACTGCTCCTCCCAGCCCGGATGCGCTTCCACAAATGATTTTGACACCGGTAGTTTCTTCCGGGATACCGTTTCCAGCACGTCCTGATGCTGATGCAGGTAGTCCTGCATCAGCAGCCGCCCAAAGCGCGTCAGCGTGGCGCGGAAGATGTGCGCCGGGTCCTCGTCAAAGGGCCAGGGCGGATTGTCTCCCCAGGCAATGCGCGGCGGTACGATGCAGCATAATTCACTGTTGGCCCGCACGCCGATCTCGACATCGGTGGGATAACAGATGTTGGGGATGAAGACCAGATCGTCGTCAAAATCCCCCACAAAACGACGCAGGAATGCCCCCAGGTCAGCCCCGCCCAGCGCGCGCTCCACCTCCTCCCGACTGCGTGCCCAGACCTGCGCTTCTTCCTGCCACCACTGCGCCAGCCCGGTCTGCTCATAGAAACTAAGCAGATGGCGATTCCAGGTCGGTGGCACCCAGGTCGGCGGATTCCCACCGCTCAATCCGGGCCAGGAAAGCTGCATCATAAAAGTATACACCGCATCCAGCATCACACCGCGATCCAGCAGCGCCTGCATGATCAGGACGGCAGGGTGTTTGTTGTGCACCAGCACCAGCCTGCGCGTGCTGCGTGCGTGAGCATGTGTTCCGTGGGGCTTGCGGCGCTGTTCATCTTCCGGCCAGGAAGTCGCCGCCAGCAGTGCCGACAGCAGCCGAACCCGATCATCAATGCGAACGCTTACTGTACCCATGCCCTCATGCTTTTGTTTATGATTATCGGCGCGCCGTTATTCTACAGTACCCACCATAATCGTACAAAATCTGGCGCGCCCTCATATTGTCCTGACATTCCGTCCACCGACCCGGCACATCACCTGCAACAGGCGTGCCGTGACCAGGGCACATCGGTTGTGCAGACAGCTTCCAGATGCTATTATCTTTACTGTGGTATGCATTTTCACCAACATTCAGGGGGAATTATGACGACTCTCCATCCTTTTCTGAAGGTATATGCCATCGCCAACCTTATTATCAACCCTATTCTGCTGCTTGCAGTACTGACCACCGAGAACTCGGATACCCTCACACCCATCTTTTTGGGCTGGGTCATCCTCAGTGGACTGGGCAGCCCGATCACCCGCCAGATACTGGTCACCCTTTTTCAAGCCCTTATGTCATTGGGGTGTGGAGGAGCCAGCGTGTTCGGGATAATTGGCTTCCTGATTCTGGCTTATCTTCTCGCGATGGTGGCCACAATAGCGCTGATCGCCATGGCAGTTATTCTGTGGCTCAACGCCCTGTACCTTCTATATTCCTGACAGAACACGCCAGCCAGCATTGCGGGGACAACCAGAATCCGTGTGACGACGGTGATATCACCGCCAGAACCAGCACCCTATCCCGGGCACAGCTTCCCACCTGACACACCCTGCACGGCCTGCATCACCGCCGCCGCCGTCTGGGCGGGGTCGTCGCGCAGCAGCACCGCCTCGCAGCGCACGCCCAGCGGTGCCAGTTCCGCCACCATAGCCTGCGTCAGTGCCAGCAGTCCGGCCTGACTGACCGCATAGGGCGTCTGCCCGGTGACGGTGGAGTCGATCGGTGCGGCAAGCTGCACGATCACGCCGCCGCCTTCGTCCGCCATCACCCGCGCCGCCATCTGACTGACGAAAAATGCGCCGGTCAGGTTGACCTCCAACACGCGCCGCCAGTCGTATTCGTCCAGGGTCAGGAACGGGCTGCGCTTGTTGACTGCCCAGCCGCTGACCACGATGTGCAGCCCACCGTATTCGTCCCGCAGCCGTTCGATCATACTCCCGACCTGAAACTTGTTGCCCACATCCGCCACCCAGGGGAAAGCCTGCCCGCCTTCGGCGGCGATCGCGGCGGCCACACGCTCGGCCCGATCGGGATTGACATCGTTCACCACCACCGACGCGCCCGCCGCACCCAGCGCCAGCGCCACCGCACGCGCCGCGCCTTCGCCAGCGCCGGTCACCAGCGCTACACGCCCCCGCAGCACTTCCACATCATTCGCCAAGTTCAGTATACTCCCTTTCGAATCGAGACCGGTGCTCAGAATCTGTCCATTGCATCCAGCAGTGACGGGCACGCAGACAGCCCCGCTCCCTCCGGAAATGCCGACGGCATTTTTTGCCGCCCGGCCCGTCCTGATGGATAATTGTAGCAGCAGACCGACCCCGCAGGCGAACACGATCAATCGAGGCAAGCCGTATGGAAATCCGCGATATCCCCATGCCCAAAGTGCTCAAGCTGTATCTGGAGATTTCCCAGTATCCCATCTTGAGCAAAACCATCCGCGAGCGCATGCGCGAGGAGCTGTTTTCGCGGGGTATCATCAGTCGGGAAGCCTTCGAACAGGAGGTTTACCAGAAAGCCATCCAGTCGCAGAAGCGCGAGGGGCTGAGCGATCCCTTCGTGGAGGAGAGTCCGCGCGACTGGAATGAGCGCGTGAACACCATCCGCGACTATCTGACCGACTTTTACTTTGCCTATAATCTGCCGCACAGCCTGTTCGAGCGCATCGTGCAGAGTCTGCTTGCCAAACGCACACCAAACCGCGAGATTCGTCTGTCCTTCAACCCAGAGATCGCGCCCTGGGACGTGCTTTTCTCGCAGGGCGAGCACTATGAAAGCCTGCCACCGGAAGAACGGACCCAGGTCAAGCATCACCTGCGGGAGATTAAAGCCGTCCTGATCAAAGCCATGATCAGCGACCATCTGCATTTCGTCCGGCTGGCGCGGGAAGCCTTCACCATCCGGGACCTCAAGAACATCCGGCAGTGCCGCATCGGACGGGGCAAGATCGGCGGTAAAGCCGCCGGCATGCTGCTCGCCTGGAAGCTGCTCATCCAGCATGCCGCGGAATGCGGTATTGACCCTGATATCATCAGCATCCCCGATTCCTACTACATCGGCTCGGACGTCTTTTATGAGGTGCATGAACTCAATGAGTTCTACGTCTTCATGAACCAGAAATACCGCTCCCGGCAGGAGATCGTGGAAGACTACCCGGCGATCTACGATCGCTATATGCAGGCCCGGCTGCCGGAGTACGTGGTCACGCAGCTCCGCGATCTGCTGGAAAGAATCGGCAGCCGCCCGCTGATCTTCCGCTCATCCAGCCTGCTGGAGGACAGCTTCGATACCTCATTCGCCGGGAAGTATGACAGCTTCTTCCTGGCCAACCAGGGCACGCCGGAGGAAAATCTCGAAGCGGCAAAGACCGCCATCCTGAAGATTTACGCCAGCACGCTCAGCCCTGACGCGCTGATCTACCGCGAGCAGATGGGCCTGACCGATTTTGACGAGCGCATGGCGATCCTGATCCAGGTCGTCGAGGGGCAGCAGCACGGACGCTACTTTTTCCCCACAATGGCGGGGGTGGGCTTCAGCCGCAACCCCTTCCGCTGGAATCCAAAAATCCGGCGGGAAGACGGCCTGCTGCGGCTGGTCTGCGGGCTGGGCACACGCGCCGTGGACCGCGTGGCCAATGACTACCCGCGCATGATCGCCCTGTCGCATCCCCAACTGCGCCCGGAAACTCGCGTTGAGCAGCTTCGCCAGTACTCGCAGCACCTGATTGATGTGCTCGACCTGGAAGACAACACCTTCAAAACCCTGCCCATCGGTGAAGTTATTGATGCCAGTCTGCCCGCCCTGCGCCTGATCGCCGTCCAGGACAACGGCGACTACCTGCAGCCGTTTGTCTCCCGCCCGACGAATGTCGATCCATCGCAGTTGGTTTTCACGTTCGATCCACTGCTGCAGCAGACCGACTTCGCCCCCCTGATGCGCAACCTGTTGAGCTGCCTCCAGAAGAGCTACAGGCGTCCGGTGGACATCGAGTACACCGTGGAAATCCCGGAGACCTGGCCGAAGGCGAAGTTCAACATCGCCCTGCTGCAGTGCCGCCCGCTCAGCCATCACGAAACCATCAGCCGCCAGATTCCCGCCGATATCCCGGAGGAGGACAAGCTCTTCACGGCCTGCCGCCAGGTTCCCGACGGCATCGTCGAGCGCGTTCGCTACATCGTTTACGTCAAACCGACCTATAACGCCATTCATGAGCCGCACGTGCGGCTGGAAGTCGGGCGCGTCATCGGGCGGCTGAACGAACGCCTGGAAGGTGAGACTTTCATCCTGATCGGGCCGGGCCGCTGGGGCAGCTCCAACATTCACCTGGGCGTCAAAGTGACCTACGCCGATATTTACAACAGCCGGGCGCTGATCGAAGTCGCCACGTCCAACAATACCAACGGCGCACCGGAAATGGCTTATGGCACCCATTTCTTCCAGGACCTGGTGGAAGCGCAGATATTTCCCCTGGCGCTGTTCCCCGGACAGCCGGGGAATAAGTTCAACCACGAATTCCTGGAGAAAGCCCCCAACCGCCTGCCCGACCTGCTGCCAGAAGACGCGGCAATGGCTGACTACATCACCGTGGTTGATGTGCCTGCCGTGAGCGGAGGGCGGCTGCTGGAGATCATCATGAATGCGGAAACCGACGAAGCGTTGGGCTACCTCAAGCAGTATGAGGATTGATCCACAAAAACGCTGTGAGGGGCAGGCTGTCCCGCCCCTCACAGCACTAACGAGCCGCGGCCCGTCAGATTGATTGACAATCTACATAGACTACACCGACTACACCCAGCCGCGCAGACGGACGGCTTCCGCCACACGTTCCACGGCCACGACATAGGCCGCCAGCCGATTGTGGACGTGCAGGTCCTCCGCCTTCTTGTGTACGGCATGGAAGGCCGCCGTCATCTTGGCATCCAGCCGCTCATGGACGGTCTCCTCATCCCAGTAATACTGGTAAGCGTTCTGCACCATCTCGAAGTAGGAGACGGTCACCCCACCGGCATTGCACAGGAAGTCCGGAATGACATAAACGCCGTTCTTATGCAGAATCTCGTCTGCTTCCGGCGTGGTGGGGCCGTTCGCCAGTTCGGCGCTGATCCTGGCTTTGATATTGCCCGCATTGCGTGCGGTGATCACATTCTCCAGCGCCGCCGGAACCAGGATATCCACATCCAGTTCCAGCAGTTCCTCATTGGAGATTGACTGCGCGCCGGGGAAGCCGACCACCGAACCGGTGCGCTGTTTGTGCTTGATCACCTCGAATGGATTCAGGCCGTCGGCTTTGTAAATCCCGCCCTTCGAATCCGAGACTGCCACAATGATAGACCCCAGTAGTTCCCGGCCCAGCGTGGCGGCGAACTGCCCGGCATTGCCAAAGCCCTGGATCGCCATCGTCGCGCCGCGGGTTTCCAGGCCCAGCACTCTGGCCGCCTCGCGGATAGTGTACATGCCGCCGCGCGCGGTGGCATCTCCACGACCCGCCGAACCGCCCAGCGGCAGGGGCTTGCCGGTGATCACGCCGAATTCGTTGTGCCCCTGCAAGAAGGCATATTCATCAGCCATCCAGGCCATGATCTGGGGAGTCGTGTAGACATCCGGCGCGGGCACGTCCATCTCCGGCCCCAGGATGCGCCCCACCTGGCGCACATAGGCCCGGCTCAGCCGTTCCAGTTCGCCCGGCGACATCTCCTTGGGGTTACATATGACGCCGCCCTTGCCGCCGCCCAGCGGAATATCCACCACGGCGCATTTCCACGTCATCCACGCGGCCAACGCCCGGACGGTGTCAATCGTTTCATCAGGATGAAAGCGGATTCCGCCCTTCGTCGGCCCACGTGCATCATTATATTGAACACGGAACCCCTGAAAAACCTTCGTCGTCCCGTCATCCATCTTGACCGGCAGCGTCACATGCAGCTCTCGCAGCGGATTCCGCAAGAGAGCATGCATTGCCGGTTCAAGCTCCAGTAACTCAGCAGCCGCGTCAAGCTGTGCCTGCGCAACTGCGAACGGGTTGGGCGCTGCTGTCTTCAGCTCGGCCATCAACGCTCCTCCTTAAAACCATGAACGATATTTTCACCAAAGAACGCTCTCGAATGAGAGCGTTCTCCCAACGACCACAGGTCTACGGGTAAAAGCCTCTCAGCTGCAACACATCGACCACCCGTTTGACAGCCAGAATGTAGGCCGCCATGCGCATATCCACCCCGACATTCTCCGCCGTATCCAGCACGGCATGGAAGCTTTCATCCATCATACGCTCCAGCCGTGTATTGACCTCTTCCTCCGTCCAGAAGAAGGACTGGCGGTTCTGCACCCATTCCAGATAGGAGACGGTCACGCCGCCGGCATTGCACAGGATATCCGGGATGACCATGATGCCACGTTCGTGCAGGATGTCGTCGGCTTCCGGTGTGGTCGGGCCGTTTGCGCCCTCGGCCACGATCTTCGCTTTAATGTCCGCCGCGTTAGCTGCGGTGATCTGGTTTTCCAGCGCCGCCGGAACCAGCACATCGCACTCCAACGCCAGCAGTTCCTCATTGGTGATCGCGTCGGCTTCTGGATAGCCTGCCACAAGCCGCCCATGCCCCCCGGCATATTTCAACACGTCGTCAATATCCAGCCCGTTCGGGTTATAGATGCCGCCGCTCACGTCGCTGACGGCGATCACCCTCGCCCCCTGCTGCTGGAGCTGCTGTGCGGCTACCGAACCGACATTGCCGAAGCCCTGCACCACGACCCGCGCCCCTTTCACAGGGATACCCAGGTGCTTGAGGGCACGCACGGTGGTGTACATCACACCGCGCCCGGTCGCTTCCCGGCGGCCCAGTGACCCGCCGACCTGGACCGGCTTGCCGGTCACGATCCCCGGCGCATTGTGGCCCAGCGTCATGGTGTAGGTGTCCATCATCCAGGCCATGATCTGGGCATTGGTATTCACATCCGGGGCGGGGATGTCCCCATCAGGGCCGATCACAGGGATCAGCTCATAGGCAAAACGGCGCGTCATACGCTCCAGTTCGGTTGGCGAAAGCTCACGCGGATCAACGATAACGCCCCCTTTGGCCCCGCCGTAAGGCAGATTCATCAGGGAGCACTTCCAGGTCATCCACATCGCCAGCGCCCGGACTTCGTCCATGGACACCTGGGGATGATAGCGGATGCCGCCTTTAGCCGGGCCGCGCACGGTGCTGTGCTGCACCCGGTAGCCCGTGAACATGCGGATATCGCCGTTATCCATGCGCACGGGGAAGTTGACGCTCAACTCGCGCTTGGGACGGCGCAGAAATTCGGCAATGCCGGGGGAAACTTCAAGGTATTGTAACGCCCGATTCAGTTGCTGCTGGGCAACTTCGAACGGATTGGTTGCTTCTACTGTGGGCGTAGCAGTGGTCATCGAATTCCCTTTCCTGCCTGTTGATTCTCATACAGAATACCCAAATCAATCGGGCACTTCACACAATCAGGATAACACCCAAAGCACACGGCGTCCAATAGCCAATATTCCTCAGTCTTCATGATCAATATCCTTGCAACCCCCGCCGGATGAATCTGCATGCAACCCGTGTTGTGCCCCCCACCCTCATGTACTATCCTGTCACTGGCTGCTGTTCCCGGAGGAGCATTCACAATGTCTATTTTTGCCACGCTGCCCGCCCCGTGGAATCTGATCGGGGCAGGCCTGCTGATGGTCATTATCCTGCTGCTGATCGGGGGCTTCGCACTCCATCCTTACGACGGCACACGCCTGGGCCGGATGCCCAAGCGCTGGCAGCTTCCGCAGTCCTTCCTGCTGAGTCTCTTCGCCGCGCTGGTGTGGCTCACCGCGGCGCGAGGAACCCCGCTTTCGGCCCTGGGCCTGCTGGCCGCTTTCGGGATGACCTGCGGCTTTCTCGGCGATCTATTCATGGCCGATATCTTCCACCAGAAGAATCACGTGCTGTTCGGCATGGGCGCTTTTGCTGCAGGGCATATTTTTTACATGCTCGGCTTCCGCGAGATCGCGCTGCACTTCAGCCTGCACAACCTGACCGACTACGCCGCCGCGCTGGTCGCTCTGTGGGCGCTGGCAGGCGTGATCTGGCTGCTGATGGTACGCAGCCCGACGGGTCAGCGAACCATGCAGTACGCGGCGCTGGTCTATGCGCTGTTTCTGGCCAGCATGGCCGCCTATGCGCTGGGGCTGGCCCTGCAGCGGAGCGCGTTCTGGCTGCTGGCGGTGGGCGCGATTCTGTTCCTGCTCTCCGATGCGCTGATCGCGGCGCGGCTGTTCGGCGGGCGGCGTTTCCGTCACATGGGCGACGTAATCTGGGCAGCGTACATCATCGCCCAGGCGCTCATCGTAACCGCCGTCCCTATCGCCCTGATGCTGTGAGATCACCCTCCGGCGGGCGCGTCAAAGCCGTTCTGCCGGATGACCGAGGCATACCACCGCCCGCTGTCTTTGATGATGCGCCGCTGTGTTGGATAGTCCACGTAGATCAGCCCGAAGCGCTTGCTGAAGCCGTGCCGCCATTCGAAGTTATCCAGCAGCGACCAGACGAAATACCCCCGCAGCGGGACGCCTTCCTGCATGGCACAGTGCGCCGCTGCCAGATAGCCC
>JALSTC010000563.1 GCA_026983935.1 Ardenticatenia bacterium | reverse complement strand
AGCTTATGGCGCAGCAGGTGGACGTCATCCACTTCGCGCCAGACCGTCTGGTTGGTGCGGTCTCCGGGCAGGATGGCCAGGCTGCCGCGCGGCGGGCTGTGGATGGCCCACTGCGCCGGCGGCACTTCGACCAGTTGGCTGAGCGCCGTCTGGCCCTTGACCAGCATGTTGTACAGCCCGGGGCGCTTGGCCATCCCGAACCACAGCGCATCCTGCCCCTGCGGATCCAGGTCTACCCAGGCCACCCGGTGGCCCTGGTTGGCCAGGCCGCTGGTCAGGGTGTTGCTGATGGTGGATTTCCCGACGCCGCCTTTGTGGGCCGCGACGGCGATGATCCGCTTCCTGCTCATTTCAGCCCCCGGCTTTCAAACAGCGGCGGCCCCTGGTATTCATAACCCTCCGGATCATCCACCGCGTGCGCATAACGCCTGCCGTTCGCGTGTGCCCCCACGCGATCACGCTCTCGCGCTTCCGCCCGCGCCAGGCCCAGCTCGTACTTCTCCCGCAGCCAGCGCTGCAGCCAGGTCGTCAGCGGCACGATGCCCACCGCCATGCGTTCCACCAGGTTGGTAAAGGCGTAGCTCAACAGCACCTCGCTGCCCAGTGTGAACACAACCAATGACTCGGCCAGCGCCCAGGCGAACTCGCCCGGCGTGCTGGCGATAGAAGTGCGGAAGGTGGCATCATAGAGGGCGTCTATGGCCATGGCACCCACCAGCACCCATACGCGCGGGTTCTGCAGGCGTTCCATCGCCCAGCGGCGCAGCCCCTGCCGCGACCAGGTGAAGCGGGCCATCTTACGCCCAGTGGTCAGCATGATCAGCATCGGCACGACCTGCAGCAGCGCGGCAAAAACCGGCACCGTCTGCCACATCAGCTTGGCCGAGGGCGACATGACATAGCCGACCAGGCCGGTGAGGTAGTCTTCAATGAAAATTTCCACCGCGCCGATGAAGGCCACCAGCCACAGCAGTGTCACCAGGAAACTCCCGGCCCGGCTCTTGCTCAGGTTGTTCATCGTTGCTCCTCCCTCGTCATTGTCCGATTTGGGCCGCAGCAAACAGCGCCAGCTGCTGCGATGGTGTCGGCCCGCGAATCACAGCATTGAACGCTTCCGGTATCTCATCCCACGCCCGCCCATCAAGCAGGCGATCCCGGCCTGGTTTGTAGGCGCTGCCCTGCTTGAAAAAGAACGGGACATCACGCGCCGTGCACATCTCCCGGATATTTCGCGCCCACTGCCTGTCGAATGGGCGGCGGTTGGGGCCGCTCTCGCCGCCGACAATGACCCACTCAACACCTCGCGTCCACCAGAGGCGACCGGACAGCGGAGACACGACCGGCTCTTCCACGCACGCAGTGCCCAGATAATGCTGAAGCCCCTCCACATCCCCCAGCAGCGGCTCGGCGCTCACAAAGACATGTGCCGCTCCCGTCAGCAGCGCATAGGCAATGCGCCACAGGTAATCAGCGCTCTCCACACTGACACCCAGCCACAGGTTTTCCGGCCAGGCCAGCAGATGGCGCATGTAATAGGGGCGCTCCGGACGTTTGGTGAGTACCAGGAACGTCTTGTCCGGATGGGCCAGGGCGGTGTTATGGACACGGTGCACGTCGGCATCAGCAGCCGCCTCGTAGTAGGTGTCACTCATGCTGTTGACGAAAATCACCGCCCCTGCCGGGAACCTCGCCAGTTCCTTCAGCGCCGCATCCCAGCGGGTTCCAAACGCCCCGCCTGGGTCCTGCCCACGCCGCCGGGCCAGCGTCATCATGTAACAGTTCTGGCAGCCGGGGCTGCGCTTCCGACAGCGCCACAGATACGGGTTCCAGCTGTACTGTGCCCATGCGATGTTTGTTTTGCTCATTCGCCACCTCCCGATTGCGCATTCTCTGTTCGCAGCCGCCGCACCTCGGCAGCCAGGATCAGGACGGCCTCCCGTGCCACGAAGAGCAGCAGGGCTTTATCCCTGTCCTGCTCGCCCTGGCCCATGAAGGCGGCGATGTGGTCGTCATACCGGCCAACATAGCGACCTTGATCGGCGTCATAGCGGAAATCGCCCTGCTCGTACACATTGCTCGCCTGGCCGTGCTGCGAGTCGCCGAGAAACGCCTTCCACGGCCCCGGTGTGGCGGTCAACACCAATCGCTCCAGCAGTTCCAGGTCTGTTTCGGTTAGCATCATGTCAGCCTCCCTCCAGCCCG
>JALSTC010000562.1 GCA_026983935.1 Ardenticatenia bacterium | reverse complement strand
TCCTGGTTTCAATCCAAAACGCAGATCATTCGCGAGGCCATTCGTGCTTATCTCGCCCAACCGCTTTTGACCTTGGGGTCAACTGCGTAACTCCTAAAGACAAAAGCACGGATGGTGTGACGGCTAACCGCCGCGCCATCCGTGCCGCTCAGGCTGTGTGAAAGCGATCGAACGCCGCGCTACAAGCCGATGTCAATACGCCCCAGCGCGATCAAAATCAGAGTCCCCAGCAAAGAAGTCGCCAGGAATACCAGAATTGAGAGCAGCATCCGCTCAACAGCATTCATACCCAGAATGCGCTGCTCTTCGACCTCGGAATCGCTGACAACGATGTCTTCCAGGCCCGGGCCAAAAAGCTCTTCATCTTCTTCCAGCGCGCTTTCACGCAGACGATCCAACATGGACGACATAACCCATCCTCCCGCTTGCTCATTCACACCCGGTTCAGGGGATTTTCCCTGAGCATAGTCGGTTCCCGGCTGCCTGTCAATCGCTCCTCACCAAGAACGGCTACCCCGGAAACGCCGCGTCGGGGACGCTGCGCAGCCAGACACCATCCACCAAACGGAAAGTGATCACACCCTCGCTGCCATCGGGATACTGCACGACTGCCCAGGCACGGCTTTCGCCGTCCGAGCCAGCACCAACTACAACCCGCAGCACGGTAGGCGCGGGGCGGGATGCTGCCCCCGGGTCACCGAGCAAGACTGAGGCTTCATGCTGCGCCCGGTCGTCATACAGCGCCAGCAGCGCATCCTGATTACCCTGCGCAATCAAAAACGGCTCCAGCGCCAGCCGCCACTGGAAAAACTCGCGCCAGTCCACCGGCAGCGCATCCAGCGGCGTGGCGAAAGCCTCCGAAAGCACAGCGACCGTCGAAGCAGGCTGAAGCGCAGCAACCAGCGTACCCGGCGCGGATTCCCCGTAAGCAGCGACCAGGCTCTGGACGAAAGTTGACCCCGGCGCTCCGCCATCTGCCAGAAAGCGACCGACCAGCCAGTCCCGCACAGCCCCATACAGGAAATCGGCGTCCGTCTGCGGCACCGGATTCAGCCCGCCCCACGCATGGTCGATGATGCGCTCCGCCAGCAGTGTGCCGATCTCGTGCGCCAGCTCCGGCTCAAGCGGCACATCCAGCCGCGCCCGCCGACCGGCCAGCGGCGACGCAATGCGCAGGGTATCCGGCTCATCCGGTGACCAGGTCACGCCCACAGCCGGATCGGGCAGGACACGCACGGTCAGCGGCGGCAGCGCCGTGACGCATGCCAGCCACCGGCAGCCACCGTTCCACAGGCGTTCCAGACCGGGCACCAGCGCCTCGACCAGGGCCTCATCCAGCGCCCCATAGGAAACCGTCAGATTCTGCCCCTCATAGACGGAGTCGCCGCCCCAGAAGGTCACGTCCATGGGAACATGCCGCCAGCCATCCTCATAGCGCCAGTAAAACCACAGCACCTGGTAGCGCTCGCCGTCAATGATCTCCTCAACGGCAACCCGCCCCCGGTTATCTTCAATTGTCAGCGCCAGCACATTGCCGGTCAGTTCCACTTCACGATCGAGCTTGAGCTGCTGATATGCCCAGAACAGATCGGTCTGGCCCAGCAGCCAGGCTCCGCTGCCGCTGCGCTGCACATTGAGATAGGCGGCAATATCGCCGATGCGCAGGGCGGCCACTTCTGCGGCCACTGTTTCACGGAGCTGCTCTTCAATCACATGATCCACGTACCACAGGCGTCCGGCCACAGCGCCCGCCACCGCCAGCACCACCCCGGCCACAAGTATCACGGCCAGCAATGCGCGGCGATAGTTAGCACGCCGCTGCTGCACGGCCAGCGGATGCTCGCCCAGACCGTTGAATGTGTCATGATCGGCTTCAATTTCCCAGTCCAGCCTGATACCCATACATCCCTCTCCCGTTGGAGCGGCTTTTCAGGCACTCACAACAGCGTGACATCTCCCACCAGCAGGCGGTGCAGCTTCCCGTCATCGGTGCGCAGCAGGAGCGCCCCGTGTGTGTCAATCGCCTCGGCCACCCCCTGTAACGGCTCTCCGCCCACAGCGGCAGCGATGCGCCGCCCCAGAGTCGCGCTGTAGCCGCGCCAGGATTCCAGAAGCGCCTCATCCATCAGATGATCCACCCAGTGATCCACTCGCGCCAGCAACCGCGCCAAAAGCTGCCTGCGATCGGGGGAATGGCCCAGCACCATCT
>JALSTC010000561.1 GCA_026983935.1 Ardenticatenia bacterium | reverse complement strand
CCCGGAGTTTGCTCGCCGCTTCCCGGCTACGATAGAACTCTCGGTGGTCGCATTGTCCCTGGCTATTCTGACAGGCGTGCCCATCGGTGTTCTTTCGGCGATCCGGCGCAACTCCTGGATAGATACGCTGAGCATGCTGGGGGCATTGGTGGGCGTTTCCCTGCCCGTATTTGTGCTGGGGCTTATCCTGATCTATCTGTTTGGTGTTCAACTGGGCTGGCTGCCTACCGGGCAGCGTATCGGTTCAACGCTTAGCCTGGAACCTGTAACGGGCCTCCTGCTTCTGGATGCTGTGCTGCGCGGGAACGGCGAAGTGTTCTGGGATGGTCTTCAGCATATTATTTTGCCCTCAGTGGCTCTGAGCACAATTCCTCTGTCCATCATTGCCCGCATCACCCGTTCTGCCATGCTTGAAGTGCTGCATCAGGATTATATTCGCACGGCCCGCGCCAAGGGGTTGCAGGAGCGCGTTGTGGTTTTGCGTCATGCGCTGCGAAACGCTCTGCTGCCAGTGGTGACGATTATTGGTCTGGCGATGGGGTCCTTGTTGGCGGGCGCTGTTCTGACCGAGACTATCTTTAGCTGGCAGGGGATTGGTAAGTGGCTGTTCGATTCGATCGAAGGGCGCGATTATCCAATTGTGCAGTCCATCAGCCTCATGATCACGGTCGTTTATGTCGTGGTCAATCTGGTGGTAGACCTTTCCTATGCCTGGCTTAACCCACGGATACGGTACGAGTAATGACTGAAGCAACACCTGCAGCCGTTGTAAATCTGGCCGGGGCCAGCACCCGGCGCGAATACTCGGTGAGCGTTTACGCTGTAACAATTGCTCTGGTGGCGGTGGCTGCGCTTGTGGTCGGGGCCCATGTACTACTGAACCAGGGATTCACTGTCAGTGTTCTTCTGGCACTCGGCGTCGCTGCGATTCTCGCGGTGCTGTCCTGGAGTGTGTGGGAGATGAAACCCTGGCGCTATCGCCTGGGATACGGTGTCCATATTGGCGGCATTCTGTTTGGTATAGCCTTGCTCTTGAGCTGGTTGGGCCATGTGGTGAACCTGATCAATGCCGACGAAGCGATCATCGAATCCGGGCATGCATTGTCAGTCATTTTACGGGAAATCCCCTCGCTGCCGATTGATACGCTGCAACTGGCTGATGGCCTGCTGTTGCTGCTGATCAACGGCGGGCTGCTTGCGGCCCTCCGCTACTTCCGGCAAGCGGAAGCGGAGCGGCATGTTGACCAGACCTATCACAGCGAACTGGATCTGCTGCTGGAGCGTTTCCTGAACAACAACAGCGCCAGGATAGGCGGGATGATTGTCCTGCTGCTGCTGGTGACGACCTACATTATGCCCCGCCTTGACCCTTATCATGGCCTGATCGTGCTGCGGGATGGCGATCTTTCCCACCGCCTTGATCCGCCAGACTGCATCATTGGCTGGCTGCGGCTGCAGCAGGGGGTTGATGTCTGGGAAGGTGAAGGGCCAGCGCCCCAGTCGCCGTTTGAGTTTCCCTGTGAGCACCCGTTTGGCTTTGATAAAAACGGCCGCGACATGGCGCGGCGGGTGCTGCATGGCATTGGCGTATCGCTGGCTGTGAGCCTGATCGCCGTCAGCATTTCCCTCTTCATCGGCGCGACAACCGGCCTGGTGGCGGGTTATCTGGGCGGCTGGGTGGACAGCCTGCTGATGCGTCTGATGGATATCATGCTGGCTTTTCCGTCTCTGCTGCTGGCCATTGCTATTGTAGCAATGCGTGGGCCGGGTCTGGAAAACGGCATGATTGCGATCGGGGTGGTGGGAATTCCTGTGTATGCACGGCTCGCGCGTTCAATGGCGATTTCGATCCGCGAACAGGAATATGTGACCGCCGCCCGTAGCATCGGTGCGGGCCATTGGCGAATCCTGGGAAGCCATGTGCTGCCGAACAGTCTTGCACCATTGATTGTGCAGAGCACATTGGGACTTGGCACAGCAGTGATCGAAACGGCTGCGCTGGGCTTTCTGGGGTTAGGGCAGCAGCCGCCTTTCCCGGAGTTGGGTAAGATGCTGGCCGAAAGCCGCGAGGTGATGACCTCTGGTAAATGGTGGGTGATGGTGTTCCCTGGCATTACAGTGATGATGATCGTGCTGGGATTCAACCTGCTCGGAGATGCGCTCCGGGACACGCTCGATCCGCAGTTGCGTGGGAAATAGCTATTCGGTAG
>JALSTC010000560.1 GCA_026983935.1 Ardenticatenia bacterium | reverse complement strand
CCCTTCCTCGCGGGCCATGCGCCGCGCCGTATTGAAAGCATCGTCGCCGGTCACGGGAATTACTTCGTCGTAGATTTCGGTATTCAATACGTCCGGAATGAAGCCCGCGCCGATCCCCTGGATGGGATGGGGGCCTTTCTGTCCGCCGGAGAGCACCGCCGAGTTAGCTGGCTCCACGGCGACGATATGCACCTCTGGCTTGCGGGCTTTGAGCACTTCGCCCACGCCGGTGATTGTGCCGCCCGTGCCGATCCCGGCCACCAGCATGTCCACCTGCCCGTCGGTGTCCCGCCAGATTTCCTCGGCGGTCGTGCGGCGATGAATCTCCGGGTTGGCCGGGTTCTTGAACTGCTGCGGAATCCAGACGTTGGGATTTTCGGCGGCCAGTTCTTCTGCCCGGCGGATTGCGCCGTTCATGCCTTCTGAGCCGGGCGTCAGGATCAGTTCTGCGCCAAAGGCCCGCAGGAGCTTGCGCCGTTCTTTGCTCATGGTATCCGGCATGGTCAGGATCAGACGGTAGCCGCGCTGTGCCGCCACCATCGCCAGGGCGATGCCGGTGTTGCCGCTGGTCGGCTCGACGATGATCGTATCGGGGCCGATTTTGCCTTCGCGTTCGGCGGCTTCGATCATGGCAATGCCGATCCGGTCCTTGACGCTGTGCGCCGGATTGAAGTATTCGAGCTTGGCGACGACCTGCGCCTCCAGGCCTTCGGTGATGCGGTTCAGACGGACTAATGGTGTGTTGCCGATCAGATGAGTGACATTTTCTGCGATGCGCATGATAGAGACTCCTTCAGGGAAGTGTCCGGTAAAATAAAAAGAGCCGCTCTTGTGGAGCGGCCCCATAAAAGACCAGCGTTGATGATCAGCAGCGATGCACAGCCTGCCACACCACAAGAGGATGTCCGGGATTTTTGCTGCACATACACATGCAGTTGAAGGTGTGGGTCAGACTGAACGACAACATCATCGGAACTTTCAGAGTTTCATAATCAACTATGGACTTATTTTACAGCGTTTCGCGCAAAAAACCAGCGTGATTTATCACGGGTGGCATATGAATTTCTGCGTGTTAGCCCTGGGCTTCTGCCAGCAGGTCGCCCATGTTGGCCGGGGTTATGGGGCGCTCCCCGGCTTCGATTTCCTTGACCATCCGCACCAGAGCCGCGTTGACCGGCACATCCAGCCCGACCGCCTGCGCCTGTCTCACCACGTAGCCGTTGAGATAGTCAATCTCGGTTTTGCGTCCACGCTCCAGGCTTTGCAGGCTGGAGGACTTGATCCGCCTGTATTTGTACCCCACAAACCGCGTGATCAGGTCTTTCAACAGGACGGTCAGCGGCCCGGCGTCACGGGGCAGGTAGAGCAGACGCGGGTTGGCCGCCACGCGCTCTAACTGAATGCCATGTGCGGTGGCCGTATCCACCACTTCCCGGTAGATGTGCAGGAACAGGCGGCGAACGCGCCGCTCCCTGAGCATCTCGCCCAGCGTCTGCCCGGTGATCACGCCGGGCGAATTGATCGTGCAGTTGATCGCCAGTTTACTCCATGACGCCCCCCGGATGCTGCGGCTGATGACCACCGGCGTGACCGCCTTCAGCACTGTACCCAGCGCCCGGACGCGGTCGCTCAGACGCCCGTCCAGCTCGCCGATATGAGTCTGGCCGGGGCTGGTTTGCTCGTAGACGCCGGGGGCGTGCATCGTGCCGCCCCAGCCAATGATCCCGCTTACAACCCGCGCCGCGCCGATGGCTTCGGCCACCGCGTCCTCAACGATGCCGTTCTGGAAGGTCACCACGTAGCCGTCCGGCGCAAGCAGGGGGACGGTCTGCCGCGCCGCTGCCACGACGCCGTCGGCTTTCATGATCAGGTACGCGGCGTCAAAGGGACCGCTGTCGGCGGCTTCATCCAGCGTTGTGAACGCCTGCGCCGGGATGATTTCTTCGCTGCCAG
The DNA here is from genome assembly GCA_026983935.1 of Ardenticatenia bacterium. Lineage (GTDB taxonomy): Bacteria > Chloroflexota > Anaerolineae > Aggregatilineales > Ch27 > JALSTC01. Next base: position 263 of record JALSTC010000560.1, on the reverse strand, counting down.
CCGGTGCGATCAGGCGCAGGCCGTCGCGGTTGATGGCCTCCGTGATGGCCGGGTTATGGGTGACGAGTGTCGGCGTATGCCCGGCCTGGATCAGCCGCGCTGCCATCACGCCGCCGATCCCGCCGATCCCTTCGATAAGCAGGGAACTTTGAGGCACGGTGATCCTTTCTATCCTGATTCTCCTGATTCGGCGAGCAGGCTGTCCGCTATTCCTGTTCCTGCATGATTTCTTCCACGCGGTCTATGGTGACGCTGTAGTATTT
>JALSTC010000559.1 GCA_026983935.1 Ardenticatenia bacterium | reverse complement strand
CGGGCTGAGACGCCAACCGGATTTTTACGTTTCGCCGCCCGGCGGCCTGTAGCGGCGGCGCACATCTTCCAGAATGGAGCGCGTGTCGGTCAAATGACTGCACCACACGCACAGGTCGCCGGTGCGGACGGCGGTCGGCCTGCCGCAGCGCGTACAGTCATGGCTTTCGCCCTCGGCCAGCAGCACGGTCTGACGCAGCGCCCCGGAGGGGATCTGCTCCCGCTTGTGAACGGCCTCGGTCGGGCAGGCCGCCAGGCAGATGTCGCAGTCTATGCAGCGCAGCGGTTGAAACGTGATCATCAATTCGCCGCGCTGCTGCTGCCACTGCAGGGCGGCGGTCGGGCAGAAGCCCGCGCACCAGCCGCACAGACTGCAGTTGTCCTCGTCAATCTCGATGGCTGCCAGTCCCAGCGGCTCCGGCTCCACCCAGCGGTTGGGCGGCTCCGGCCACGCTGACTCCTGCCGCAGCAGCCGGACGCGCTCCGGCGGCAGGCGGAAGCCCAGCCGATCGCTGACGGGATTGGCCGCCTGCACCGGCTGTGCCGCCACATCCAGCCCGGCCTCTCCGCGTAGATTGCCGCGCAGAAAAGCGCGGCGGTCCACTGGCGGCGAACTGCCGTCCACCAGCCGTTCCGGATGCGGCGTGTCTGTTAACCGGGGAGGCGCTTCTGTGAACAGGCGGATGCGCCCTGCACGCTCGTAAAGTGTCAGCCAGGCATTGGCCTCCTGCGCGGCGGACAGGATGTGCTCATGCGCGGCAGCCAGCGGACAGTCCGCGCACAGGCTGTCATTGAGCCAGATCGTCCGGTCGGGGTCGGCCAGTTCGATCAGGCGGGCCGGGGAAAGCGCCGCCAGGCAGCGCGGCGTGGCAACAGGCCGCGCCTCCGGCAAACGCCCGGCGGCTTCCCGCGCTGCAGGGCAGACCAGTTCCAACGCTTCCGTGTCCTGCCGCGCAATGACGGCGGGCAATTTATCCTCCGGCGGATACGTCTGGTGAAAAACGCCCGTCGGGCAGGCCCACAGGCACAATCCGCACCGGGCGCAGGCATCGAGATCGCAGGTCACCGCCGGCCCTGCCACCGTGATCGCCTGCGTGGGGCAGGCATCGGCACAGCGCGTGCAGGCCACTTTGTTGTAGCGGGCGTTCAGGCAGTGGGCGGCATCCACCTCAAGCGACGGCGCGGCGAAGCTCTCCACCAGTTGAACCAGTGTGCTGAGTTTTACCATAAGATGCACCTGCTCGAATGATCAGCATACGATGGACACGGCGTGCACGCATGGCATACCCGGTCAGGGAAAAGCCCCCGCCCCGGAATGGCACGGGGGCCTGAATATGCCACATCGGACTCCCGAATTCAACACGGCCACAGAGCCGCGCTCACCGCAGGGAAAGCACGAACCAATCTGCCGTGACGGTGATCACGTTGTTGGCAAAGGTCTGGTCATCGCTCAACACCGCATAGATATGATCTGCCCCGGTGACGGCATAAGAGGCGCGCAGTTCGCCCTGTGCATTTTCCATGAACCAGTCCAGGTATGCCGAAGAGCCATCCTCCGTACCGGCCACCGCCATCACCGCGCCGGCGTAATTGACGAATTCCTCCCGGCCATCGTAGGCATCCAGGCTTTCAAAGAATCCGGCCCCCAGCGTCACCTCGCGCCAGCCCAGGTCGATCGTGACCTGCCCCTCTGCCGCTGCCGTATCGAAGTTCTCCTGGCCGAGTTCTTCCACAAAAATGTCATGCAAGCCGAGGAAGGTTGACCAGAGCACCACAGAGCGGTACCAATCCGGGTGCTCCCCCGCAGAAAAGATCGCGATCGAGCCGCCCAGGCTGAAGCCGATCACGCCGATGCGCCCGGCATCCACAAAGTCCTGCCCGGCAAGGTATTCGTAGCCGACCGCTGCGTCCTCGACCTGCCCGGTCACGGTGCTGTCCACCATCTCACCGGCGCTTTCCCCCCAGCCGCGAAAATCAATGCGCAGCGAGGCAATACCCCTTGTGCCCAGCTCCGCCGCGAGGCGCTTATACATATCGCCGACCTCGTCCCGCTGGCTGGCAAAGCCGTGCAGCATCAGCACGGCGGGCACCGGCTCCTCCACCTGTGGCACAACGAGCGTCCCCACGATGCCGTTATCCAGCGTGACCGTGCGCTCCTCGAAGCCCCCATCCTGCGCAAATGCCGTGCCGCTGCTATAACCCGCCAGCGCCAGCCCGG
>JALSTC010000558.1 GCA_026983935.1 Ardenticatenia bacterium | reverse complement strand
TGGGAAGCCGGACGCTTTGAGGCAGCGGGCACTGCATTGGATGCCGCTGTCGCAAAAGTAGAAGAAGAGGAGCGCCTGGCCCACATCACTCTGGAGCGCTTCCGTGCCTGGATCATGCGCCTGCATCATGAGGCCGTGGCATTGCATTCGGCTCAGCAGCATATCCTTGAGTCGGTGCAGAATCCGCGCGAAACCCCTGATCCACATCTCCGCGAGTGGCATGACAGGCTGGTTGAGGAAACCAGGCGGCTGCTTGGCGAGTCCTATGCGACGACTGTCGAGGCCTGGCGGGAAACTTATGAAACCATGCTGGCGATCTACACGGACAAGAACAGGCGTCGCAGCCGTAAACTGCGCGATTTTGACGAGATTTTCCAGCGGTCCGGCATTGCAGAGCATCCTGCCTATGCAGTATATCGCTTCTGGCGCCAGACTGTTGAAGCGCGTCCTGAATTTCCCGCCCCGCCAACAGACGAACCCGTCCCCCGTTACACGCCTGAAGGTGAGCCGCTTGGCCCCCCACCGCCCCTGCCCATCGCGGATGGTGATGACGAGGTGGCGCTTTCTCTTCCGCGTCTGCGCCTGCGGCTGCCGGGGCGGCGCTGGCTGGGAGTCGGATTCCTGGCGCTGGTCATTATTGCCGGGTTGATCGGAGTGTCGCTGTTCACCGGGCAGGAGGGCAGCACAGGGCAGCTTGCCGTCACCTGGGAAACATTCACGCCAACGCTCAATGCGCAGGAGATCGCTGCCGCGACTGATGCTGCCGTCGCCGCCGCCACTGCCCGGGCAGAATCGATCACAGATACGCCCACAGTCACGTTCACCCCTTCCGACACCCCTACGCTCACACCTACCCCGACGGAAACATCCATCCCAACGCTTGCGCCCGGTGGGGAGGTTCTGCCAACTGTGGTTATCCCCACAGCGGCGACGGAAACGCCCTTAGTGCCCAGTGCGACGCCCGTTCCGACAGCAACTGCCACGCCAACTTCGCTGCCGCCTTCGCTTACATTCACGCCCCAGACCCCGGTGACAACGCCTGCTGGCCCGCTTTCGGGGCGGCAGAATGTGCTGCTGGCGCTGGAGCAGTATGTTGAGGCCTATCCCTGGCCGGAAACATGGTTCAGGCCAGGCGAACTGAGCGGCGGCTGGCTGCTTGGCATACCGGAATCCATGAGTGGTAACAACCTGATTCGAGTGGTGCTGCCTGCTAATCTGCTGCAGCAGGTTTTTGGGGAAAATGCGGCGGCGCGTTTGCGGCGCATCGAAGTGACGTTGAACCTGCGTGAATATGATCGCGGCCTGCTGCCGGATGGCCTGGTCTACTTTGGCCTGGGCTTGCAAGGCGCGGATGAGAGCCGCGTGGCTGTTCAGGTGCAGTTGGTGCGTGAGGATGCGATCAACATCGGGGCGCGTGTTGGCGGTGAATTCCGTGCCCGAACGACTCTGCCGATCAATGATGCTCGTGTCGAACTGGCGCTGGTGCGGTATGATGATGGGACGGTTGATTTGCTTTTCAATGGCGAGCCTGTTGGTTCGCCCCGATTTTTGACTGCACCGAATGCGCCGGTAATGCCGTTCCTGTTCGTGCATCAGGGTGGGGTGGTCGTTTCTGTGAGTGACCTGATTGCCGAATTGGAATAGACCTGCCGGACGCAAACGGACACAGGACGGTCTCTGTGCAAGAAGCGAATCTGAACGAGATTTACCGCATTGAAAACTTTAACGACACGTTTGCTCTGGGCCATTATGCACGTGTACTTGATGCCGTAGACCTGCGCAGCAGACAGACGGTAGCCTTTAAGGTGCTGCGCCCGGAGCATCTCCGCCCGAAGGGTGAGATCAGTTGGGAATACCGCGCCTTTGCCAATGAGGCGATTCTGCTGGTGAAGATGGCGGCCAGTGAGCATGTCGTCCGGCTGCTGGACTGCGGCTATGTTGCGGCGCGAGAAGAACGCCCGATAGCCGGCCCCGCCGTGTCCTACCAGGCTGATACACTCGGTTTCGTCCGTGATGCCAATGTCTACGCGGAACGGGGCTGGCGGCCCTACCTGGCGCTGGAGCATTTGCCGCGGCATCACAACTTATTGTATCTGATGAAAACCAATACGGCGGGAGTCCGCTGGCGCCTGCCGACCGAAGAAGGCCTTGACCTTGCTCTTCAGTTTACGGACATGCTTAAGCTGGCCCACCAGCAGCGCATTGTCTACCTCGATC
>JALSTC010000557.1 GCA_026983935.1 Ardenticatenia bacterium | reverse complement strand
TTATTTGATCCCCGAATGCAAGAAGCTCTGGATGAACCGCCGCTGAAAGATCAAGAACATGATGAACAGCGGCGCAGCAACCATCAATGTGGCGGCGGTCAGCAGTGACCAGCGTGCCCCGATTTCGCCCAGTTGTGTAAAGCGCACCAATCCCGCCGTCAGGGGGCGGCTGGTTTCGCTGCTTGTGACGATCAGCGGCCAGAGGAATTCGTTCCAGTGCCAGCTTGCCGAGGACAGCCCAAAGGCGATCAGAGTCGGGATTGATGGCGGCAGGTAGACATGTCGCAGAAGTTGCCACCAGCGGCAGCCATCAATGATGCCCGCATCCACCAAGTCGCGCGGTACTTCCAGAAAGGCCTGCCGCATCAGGAACGTTCCGAACGCCGAGCCAAAATACGGGATCGCAATTGCCAGCCGGTTGTCATACAACCCCAGCGCTCGAATCGTGGCGAAGTTTGGGGCCAGCAGCGCTGTGGTAGGGATCATCATTTGCAGCAGGACGAAGAAGAACAGCCACCGTTTACCAGCAAAGCGATAGTGAGCAAAAGCAAACCCGGCCAGCGTGATCGTGACGAACTGCACGGCCAGAATGGTCACAACGACCAGGATAGTTGTACCGTAATACAGATTGAACGGGGCCAGTGACCAGGCGGTCTGGTAGTTTTCCAGTGTCAGGGCATGGCTGAACCAGACGTCGCCGCGTCCGATCGGATCGGCAGCCGGACGTGTTGAGGCGATGAATGCCCACACCACAGGGATGGCCCATAGCGCTGCCAGAATGAAGGTCACGGCGACCGACAGCCAGTAGCCAATGCGCTCGGTAATGCTTTTTGTCCGGCGGCTTTCGGTGAGTTCAGTGGTCTGGATGGCTTCGCTCATGGGTCTATTCCCCCCGGCGCTCGGAGAGCATGAAATTTGTCACGGTGAAGATCAGCAGGACACCAACCAGAATCACGGTGATAGCAGCCGACTGGCCGATGTCAAAGTTTTCAAAGCGCTTCTGATACAGCTCATACAGCAGAACGGTGCTGGCGCGGCTGGGGCCACCTTCCGTCAGGACAAAGATGTGATCAACGGTCTGAAAGGCCCCGATCACAGCGATCGTGCTGATGAACAAGGTGGTACGCCGGAGCAGGGGAAAAGTGATGCGGGTCAGCGTCTGAAACCAGTTTGCGCCGTCCAGCGCTGCGGCTTCAAATACATCGGAGGGCAGCGCTTGCAGCCCGGCCAGGTAGAAGATCATGTAATATCCGGCATTTTTCCAGATGGCGACGATCATCACCGAGATCAGCGCCAGATCCGGGTTGGCCGTCCAGTTTTGCGGTCCCCGATAGCCGATGGTGCTGAGGGCCGTGTTGAACAGGCCGTAGTCCGGGGTGAAGAAAAACATCCAGATGGTCGCCGCGCTGACCATGGGCAGCACAGTCGGATAGAAGAAGGCGAGTCGGGCCAGCCCGACTCCCCGCAGCCGTCGGTTAATGAGCAGCGCAAAGAGAAAGGCCAGCGCAATGCTGACCGGCACAGTACCGACGACGTAAAGGATGGTGTTGCCCAGCACGTTGCGGAATCGTTCATCACTGAACAGGGTGATGTAATTATCCAGCCCGATAAATGTTGGCTCGCGGAAACGTGCGATGTTCAGGCGCTGGCGAAAGAGACTCTGATAGACGGAAAGCAGCGTTGGCCAGGCGGTGAAGAGTGCGACGAAAACCGCCGTCGGCAGGATCAACAGATAGGGCAGGGCATTGAAGTGGCGGGGCTTACCCGGAGGCAAGACAGTAGAAGTCATGGCTCATTGATTCCCGAGGGTATACATGGGGCGCTCCACGGTTTTGCGGAGCGCCCCGATCTGATTGATACAGTCCTGCGGTCGTGATGTTATTCGCGGAACGGCTCCAGTGCGGCATCAGCTTCTGCCTGCGCGGCAGCCATTGCCTCCGCTGGCGTCATTTCTCCGTTGTAAGCTCGCTGCAGGTAGTCATGGAAAATGTTACGCACCTCGCCCAGATTTTGCACGGAGAGTTCAGCCTGTGCGTATTGCAGCGCGTCACGGGTCATCGCGGCCTGGGGAACTTCCGCCAGGTATTCCTGCATGGCTTCGGTCTCGTATGCATCCTGACGGGAAGCAATGTAGCCGGTCTGGATGCTCCAGTCAGCCGCCCGTTCGGGCTGAGTCAGGAACTCGATGAACCGCCAGGCCGCGTCCTGTTCCTCTTGCGGCACGCCGGAGAAAATATACAGGTTGCCGCCGCCGGGGACTGTGGCATAGGTTCCCGGCTCTTTGCCCGGAAGAGGCATCACGCCGACCTCAAAATCGGCCTGTTCGAGGATGCCCCGCAGACTGCCCGTTGAATGCACAATCATCGCTGCGCCGCCGCTGGCAAAGTCGGTCGGGGCCTGTCCCCAGACGGCCTGCACGCCGGGCGGGGTGGCTTCGTAGACAGCGGAGAGGTCAATGTAAAACTGGACGGCATCAATCACTGCCGGGTCGTCAAAGATGACTTCGGTATCGCTCTCTCCCACAATGTTCTGGCCCGCGCCAATGGCCAGCGGTTGGAAAAGCCAGTATGGCCAGCCGGACGGCCATTCGATGCCCCAGCGTGTGACTTCGTCGCCTTCGCGTACGGTCAGCGTCTGAGCAGCCTCGGCCAGCGCCTGCCAGCTATCGGGCGGCTCTAACCCGGCCTCTTCGAACAAATCGGCGTTGTAGTACAGCACAACCGCGCTGCGCTGGAAAGGCAGGCTCCATATCTGATCATCGTAGTAAGAATTGGCAAGGAAGGCCGGGAAGAAGCTGTCCAGATAGGCTTCACCGTCTTCCATGGCGTCAATATATGGCGTGAGGGGGGCGATCACATCGGCGTTGATCAGGTCATAAAGGGCTGTCGCCAGCAGCACGGCCACTGCCGGGGGCTCGCCTCCGCCGTCAATGGTGGTCATGATGGCGGTCATGGTATCACCGTACCCACCGGCAAAAACCGGAACCACATGAATGTCAGGGTTTTCCGCTTCAAAGTCGGCAATGTAACCGTTGATGATATCGGCAATGGGGGCATCTACCGCGACGGGGTAATAGAATTCAATCTCAGTGACATCCTGGGCGGCCAGGCTGCCGACACTTGTCAGGCAGATGCTTGCTATCACAAGCAGGATCAGCACACGGCTCTTCATTTCTCTCTCCTTTGCAGGTAACAGGATTACTACGATATGCATATTGTATGCCCGGATTTGAGTGGGAGCAACACGCTTGACATACACAATAAATTGTATATAATGAATGTGCATCCCACCCCCTATGGGGGGGGTATGAGAGAGGATAGCCAGTGGACGCAAAAACACGTGAAGACGCCGTACGGCGGCTCAAGAGTGCAGCAGGGCACTTAAACGGCATCATCCGTATGCTTGAAGAGGATCGTTACTGCATTGACGTGATCAAGCAGATTCAGGCCGTGCAGGCCGCGCTGAACCGCGTTAATGAAGGTATCCTGGACAGCCATCTGCGCACCTGTGTCACCACAGCTATTCGGGATGAAGACTCAGCCGAGCGGGAGCGTGTGCTCGCCGAGATCACCGAAGTGTTTCGTTATTCCAATAAGCCCTAGCATCGAGAAGGAGAGTCACTGATGCCAAGTAAAACGTTTGAGGTTCCCAATATTTCCTGCGGCCACTGCGTGATGACCATCAAGAATGAACTTGGTGATCTGGCCGGTGTCAGCAGAGTGGAGGGCAACCAGGAAACCAGGATTGTCACCGTTGAATGGGACAGCCCGGCGACCTGGGAGCAGATCAAAGCGCTTCTGGCTGAGATTAACTATCCCCCGGCCCCGGAGGCCAACTGATTGTCCGCTGCTTGTTCGTCCGTAATTTTGCACAGGGGCAGGCCACAGCCTGCCTCTATGCCTGTTTGATTTGAATGGTGGTATATGAGCGAGAAAAGTCTCACTTTGCCTGTAACCGGGATGACCTGCGCCAACTGCGTGGCGACGGTTGAGCGCAGTGTGCGTAAATTGGAGGGCGTCAAGGAAGCAGCCGTCAATTTTGCGACGGAGCGCGTCAGCCTGATCTATGACGATTCCCTGGTCAAGCCCGACGATGTGATCGAGCGTATTCGTAAAGCGGGTTATGACGTGCCGGAGCAGAAGATCGAACTGCCGATCACCGGGATGACCTGCGCTAACTGCGCGTTTACTGTAGAACGTGCATTGAAGAAGACGGGCGGCGTGGTGGATGCCGAGGTTAACTTTGCCAATGAGCGGGCTGTGGTGACACTTGTTGCCGGAACACCCCGCGATGTACTGGTGGCAGCAGTGGAGAAGGCGGGCTACGGTGTTGTGCAGGCCGAAGATGAGGCCGAACTGGAAGACGCCGAGCAGGCCGCCCGCGAGGCAGAAGTACGCCACCAGATACGCCGTCTGGTTGTGGGCGCGATCTTCACAACGCCGCTTTTCCTGCTGAGCATGGCCCGCGATTTCAATCTGTTGGGGGCGTGGGCACATGAACCCTGGATGAACTTTGTGTTCTGGGCGCTGGCGACGCCTGTTCAGTTCTATGTGGGCTGGGATTATTACGTTGGCGGCTACAAGGCACTGCGGAACGGCGCGGCCAACATGGATGTACTCGTCGCGTTAGGCTCCAGCGTGGCCTACTTCTACAGCATTCTGGTGATGTTGGGGGTGCTGCCAGGGCATGTCTACTTTGAGACAGCCGCAGCGATTATCACCCTGATCGTCGCCGGGAAGCTGCTGGAAGCGCGGGCCAAAGGCCGCACCAGCGAAGCGATCAAGAAGCTGATGGGCCTGCGTGCCAAGACGGCCCGGGTGATCCGGGATGGTGTGGAGCAGGATATTCCCGTTGAGCAGGTGCGCGTGGGTGATATTGTTATCGTGCGCCCTGGCGAGAAGATTCCGGTGGACGGCGTGGTCGTTGAGGGGCAGAGCGCCGTTGACGAGAGTATGATCACCGGCGAAAGCCTGCCGGTGGATAAAAGCCCCGGTATGGAGGTTGTCGGCGCGACCATCAACAAGCAGGGACTGCTCAAATTCGAGGCAACCCGCGTGGGGCGCGAGACGGCGCTGGCGCAGATTATCCGGCTGGTCGAGCAGGCACAGGGCAGCAAAGCGCCAATCCAGAAGATCGCTGACCAGGTGGCCGCCATCTTCGTCCCGATCGTGATCGCCGCTGCCGTTATCACCTTCATCCTGTGGATGATTGGTGTAGGGGATTTCACCGTGGCGCTGGTGCGGCTGACAGCCGTGCTGGTGATTGCCTGCCCGTGCGCTATGGGGCTGGCAACGCCGACCGCGATCATGGTCGGCATGGGGAAGGGCGCTGAAAACGGCATCCTGTTCAAAAACAGTGAGGCCCTGGAGCGTGCACACAAGCTGACCGCGGTTGTGCTGGATAAAACGGGCACGATTACCCGGGGCGAGCCAGGCGTGACCGATATTCTGGTTGCCGCCGATGATTACAACGAGGAGACGCTCCTGACACTGGCGGCAAGCGCTGAGCGAGGCAGTGAGCATCCGTTAGGGGAAGCCATTGTTCGCGCAGCCAAGGAGCGGGGACTGACCTTGAGTGAACCGCAGCAGTTTGAAGCGGTCGCCGGGCAGGGCATTCGCGCCGAAATTGATGGGCATGGTGTGCTTGTCGGGAATCTGGCCCTGATGCAGGACAATGGCGTGCATCTCAATGGCCTTGAAGCCGAGGCCCGCCGTTTGCAGCAGGAAGCCAAGACGGCGATGTGGCTGGCGGTGGATCAGCAGGCGGGCGGGGTGATTGCTGTGGCCGATACAATCAAAGAAGGCTCGATTGAAGCCGTGCGGCGGATGCATGATCTGGGCCTGACGGTTGTCATGATGACCGGTGATAACCAGGCGACGGCAGACGCGATTGCGCAGGAAGCGGGCATTGATCGTGTATTTGCCGAGGTGCGCCCCGGCGACAAAGCCGACTATGTCCGCCAACTGCAGAAAGAGGGTTATATCGTCGGCATGGTCGGTGATGGTATCAACGATGCCCCGGCGCTGGCTCAGGCCGATGTTGGTATTGCCATTGGCACGGGCACAGATGTGGCGATGGAGGCCTCGGATGTGACTCTGATCAGCGGTGACCTGCGAGGTGTGCCGCGTGCAATCGCTCTGAGCAAGGCGACCATGCGTAACATCAAGGAGAACCTGTTCTGGGCTTTTGGCTACAATACGGTGCTGATCCCGGTTGCGGCGGGCATTCTCGCACCGTTTGCCTGGGCACCGCCGTTTTTGCAGCAGTTGCACCCGATTCTGGCGGCTTTCGCGATGGCGTTTAGCAGCGTTTCGGTGGTAACCAACAGCTTGCGGCTGCGTCGTGTGCGCCTGGATTGACAGTATGCCGGTATCTCATCAGTGCGGCAGCGCAGAGGATTGATTGTGCTGCCGCGCTGATGGCTGTCTTTGGGGTTTATAGGGGGAGGGTAAGTTCATATTACTCTTTACAACTTAGCCCATTTGTGGTATATTTTCAGCGCTTGGTTATTGGATATTTAGGTATTCGCTGGATCGTCCCCGGGGCGGTCTCTTAATTTTATTTCAATTCCTTGAACACAGCTCCGGCTGTGTTTTGTGCACTTAGGTTTTGTTTGTCAGACAGAGGAAGAACTATGGCAGACCAACCCAACTACCTGACGGCTGAAGGCCTGAAGGAGCTAGAAGCCCGGTTGGATTACCTGCGTAATGTACGGCGCCAGGAAGTTGCTGAGCGCCTGCGTCACGCTATGGAAGAAGGAGGAGAACTGGCCGAAAACGCCGAATATGAGGACGCCAAGAATGAACAGGCCTTTATAGAAGGCGAAATCATGCGCCTGGAAAGCATCCTTAGCAATGTGGAGATCATTGAAGATGATGGACGTAAGGATGTGGTCGGGCTGGGCGATCGGGTGACCGTGCGCGAAGTTGGGCGCAAAGAGACTGAAGTATACCACCTGGTCGGTGCTGCGGAAGCCAATCCACTGGAAGGGCGCATCTCTAACGAGAGTCCGCTCGGGCAGGCGCTCCTGGGGCGCAAGGTTGGCGATCGGGTGACCGTCCAGGCTCCGGATGGGGATATCGTGTTTGAAATCAAGGCTATCGAATAGAGGCCGGCTTTTTCGCCTGTGTGTGGCCTGTCTGGGCACTTGGCGGACAGGCCACTTTTGTTTGCAGATGTGGTAACATTACCTGTCGTTGGTACCATTTCTGCAGGTGGATGAGGATACAAGCATATGGCACTGGCACCGCTGCCGGATACAGTGGAAGCTTTTAATGGACAGGATTGGGACGCCGTTGCGCCCTATTACGACGAGCTTTTGGCGCGGCCGCTGTCACCTGAGACCGTGGAAGCCTGGCTGCGTGATTGGTCTCATCTGGAGGCGTTGCTTTCCGACACGTACACTAGGTTACACATTGCCTACGATCTCGATACGGCGGATGCGGAAAAAGAAGCGGCTGCTGAGCGATTTATCACAGAGATATACCCAAAGGTGCTGGTCGCACAGCAGGCATTGAAAGAAAAGCTGGTCGCTGGTGGTTATGATCTGCCAGAGCATGAGGTGCTGCTGCGGGATATTCGCAACGAAGTCGAGATTTACCGCGAGGAGAATGTCCCGCTGCTATCTCAGGTGCAGCAGCTTTCCATGCAGTACCAGAAGATCATGGGGGCAATGACGGTCGAATTCGACGGCGAGGAGCGCACGATCCCCCAGATGCGCCCCTATCTGCTCAAAACCGATCGGGGCGTTCGCGAGGCCGCGTGGCGGGCTATGCGTAGACGCCAGATGGCCGATCGGGAGCAGCTCCACGACCTGTTTGATCAGATGCTCAAGCTGCGTCATCAGATTGCACAGAACGCGGGATTCGAGAACTACCGTGACTATATGTTCCGCAGTATGGGGCGCTTTGACTATACACCGGACGATTGTAAGGCGTTTCATGCGGCGATTGAGGACGCGGTCGTTCCGGCTGTGCAGCGGCGGTTGGAGCATCGCCGCAGGCAGATGGGCCTGGAGGCACTGCGACCCTGGGATCTCTCCGTTGACCCACTGGGACGCGAACCTCTGCATCCCTTTGACGATGTGGAGACCCTGATCCAGAAGACACGGAACATCTTCGCGCAGGTAGATGGCACACTGGCTGAATATTTCCGGACGATGGCCGAAGAGCATCTGCTGGAACTGGACAGCCGCAAGGGTAAAGCACCCGGCGGATACTGCACCCGGCTCTATATGACTGGGCGGGCGTTTATTTTCATGAATGCGGCAGGAATGCACAGCGATGTCCAGACGCTGCTGCACGAGAGTGGGCACAGCTTCCATGACTTCGAGATGTCACACCTGCCATTGATCTGGGAGCAGAATGTGCCAAGTGAGATCGCGGAAGTGGCTTCCATGTCTATGGAACTGCTGACCGCGCCGTATCTCTCGGAATTTTATGATGATGTGGAAGTCGCCCGCGCCCGCGCCGAGCATCTGGAAGGGACGTTGAGTTTCCTGCCTTATATGGCCGTTGTGGATGCTTTCCAGCACTGGATTTACGAGAATCCCGATCATGATCGCCGCGAACGAGACGCAAAATGGCTGGAACTTAACGAGCGTTTCCTGCCTGGGGTGGATTGGTCCGGACTGGAAGAGGAACGGGCTTCCTATTGGCAGCGGCAGCTCCATATTTACGAAGTGCCGTTCTATTATATTGAGTATGGCATTGCTCAGATCGGCGCGTGGCAGGTCTGGCGCAACAGCCTGAATGATCCGGCCCGCGCACTGGCTGATTACCGTGCGGCGCTGGCTCTGGGCTATACGCGCCCGCTGCCGGAGTTGTTCCAGAGGGCTGGTGCATCTTTCGCCTTTGGGGACAAGGCGCTGCTGGCCGATCTTGTTGCGCTGGTGGAGCAGCAGCTTGCGGAACTGGAAGGAGAAGCATAAAAGCCGATGCCCTGGGAACCGACCAACGTTGAAAAAGACCGGCTGGAAAAGCTGGCTCGCCTGGAAGAAAAAGGCATTGAGCCATATCCGCTCCGGGCGGAGCGCACGCATACGACCGTTGAGGCTGTGGCCGCGTTTGAAGCAGTCGAGGCGGACGGAGAAACGGCGGAAAGCATCGAAGTGACTGTTTGCGGGCGTGTGCGCCGCCAGAATATTAAAGGGAAGGTGTCTTTCTGGCACATCGAGGACGGCGCAGGGCGTGTGCAGTTGATGATCCGCCAGAATGACGTCGGTCCGGAAGTGTATGAGCTGGTCAAGACCAAGCTGATCGAACTGGATGACTTTGTACAGGCGAAGGGCATCATGATGCGCACTCGCGCTGGCGAAGTTACCGTTCAGGTCTTTGAGTTGAAGCTGCTGGCAAAGGCGCTCAGCCCGCTGCCCGTCATCAAAGAAAAGGTGGATGAAGAAGGCAACGTTGTCCGCTATGGCGCATTCAAGGACATTGAGACGCGCTATCGCCAGCGTTATGCCGATCTGGCTGTCAATCCTGATGTGCGGGAAGTGTTCCGCGCACGTGCACGCACGGTCAGCGCCATCCGCCGCTTTCTGGATGATGAAGGCTTTCTGGAAGTGGAAACACCTATTCTGCAGCCGCTCTACGGCGGTGCGGCTGCGCGCCCTTTTGTGACCTACCACAACCAGCTTGATCAGGAGTTGTATCTGCGCATCAGCTTTGAGCTGTATCTCAAGCGGCTGCTGGTGGGCATGTATGATGCCGTTTATGAGATCGGACGTGACTTTCGCAATGAGGGAGTGAGCTTCAAGCATAACCCCGAATTCACGCAGGTTGAATTCTACAAAGCTTACATTGACTATCGCGGCGTGATGGAGATTACCGAGCGATTGGTCGCCTACGTGGCAGAGCAGGTCACCGGCAGCACGACGATCACCTATCAGGGCCATGAGATTGATCTGAGACCTCCCTGGAAGCGCTGGAAGCTGCGGGATGCGATTCGTGAACTGGCGGGGATTGACTATATGGACTACCCTGAAGCTGAAGCACTGGGAGCCGTCATGCGGCAGAAAGGGCTTGAGGTCAAACCCGGCAGCACATGGGGGAAACTGGTGGATGAGCTGTTAGGCAAGCTGGTAGAGCCGACCCTGATCCAGCCGACCTTTATCCTGGATTACCCGCGTGACATATCACCGTTCGCCAAGATGGTTCCCGGCGACGATCGACATGTTGAACGGTTTGAATTCTTCATCGGCGGTATGGAGATGGGCAACGCGTTTACTGAGTTGAACGATCCCCGTGATCAGGAAGCGCGTTTTCTGGAGATGGGCCGTCTCTATGAGGCAGATGATGAAGAAGCCGCGCCGATGGATGAGGATTATCTGCGGGCGATGCGCTATGGTATGCCACCCAACGGGGGGTGGGGGATGGGCGTCGATCGGCTGG
>JALSTC010000556.1 GCA_026983935.1 Ardenticatenia bacterium | reverse complement strand
GCCCAGATGTTGACGAAGCCGCCCCGCAGGATGGACGCCATGACATCCATAGCAATGATCAGCATGGTCATTTGCAGCAGGCCGCCGACGTAAGTGCCCAGCATCTTGCCGCCCAGGATTACGGCACGGGGCGTTGGTGTGGTGACCATACGCTGTAGGGTCCAGTTGCGCTGTTCTTGCAGGACGGACGCGCTGCCGATCATCATCGTGAAGCCGACGAAAAATACGGCGATCCCTGGCCCGAAGAAGCTCATCGGGTCGAAGGTGACCGCTTCCCCGGAGATGTCCACCTCCCGGAGCCGGATCGGGTTGGCGTCCGGCTGTGCGGCTTCCTGCGCGATCTGCGCGAAGGTGTCGTTCAATTCGCCGGAAGCCATCTGTAATCCTATGGCTGGATTGGCCTGCAGCAGGCCGCTGATCGTCGTGTTGATGGCGATGTTACCGGTGGCGATGCCGTTGGCGATTCCCTGCACCACATCCCGAAAAATCGCCCAGCCGATCTGTGACTGGCTGTTGCGGTAGAGTGTGAGCTGGGCATGGCCGATGAGTGCCCCGTCATCGCTGCTGCCGGTGAACACGGCCACGTATTCTTCCGGGGTAAGCATGAGCGACTGCGAGAAATCCGGCGGAATGATCAGAACCGCTGTCAGTTCACCCGATTCGACCAGGGCGCGGGCTGCGTCCTCGCTGGCGATTGTGCGTGCGTCGAACATGGTGAACAGCGGGTTATCCGGGTCGGCGTTTTCCGGGTCTTCGGGCACCATCGCCTGCACGAAGATGTCGCCGAATGTCCCCTGCTCGGTGCCTTCATCCAGGTTGACGATGCCGACCGGGATATGCAGGTTGGGCACATCGCTGGTGCCGGCAATATCGGAAAAGGCCAATCCGATGACCACGGCCAGCGCCAGCGGCGTGACCAGCATGAACAGGATACCGCCCCGGTCGGTAAACCGTTCGTAGTTCTCTTTCCAGATGATAGCCAGAAGCTTTCGCATCGTTTTCACTCCCGCAGGGCACGCCCGGTCAGGTGCAGGAAGACCGCTTCCAGGTCCGGTTCCTGCACGGCAACCGAGGAAATGTCCACGCCAGCCTCGTTGGCGAGCGTGATCAGGTCGGGCAGTGCTCTGCGCCCACGCTTGGCCGTCACGGTGATCTCGCCGTCCTGGTGGATGACGTTAGTCACACCTTCCACATGGCGGAATGCCTCCAGCACCGCCGCCGGGATATTTTGCTCATCCACGCGCAAACGGAGCTGATCCTCTTCACCGATCATCTGGATCAGTTCGCCCGTTGTGCCCAGCGCGATGATCTTGCCGTGGTCAATGATGCCCACGCGGTCGCTGAGTTCCTGTGCTTCTTCCATGTAGTGTGTGGTGTAGAGCACGGTCATGCCCTGTTTTTCTTTGAGTTCGATCACAGCGTCCAGGATGCGGCGGCGGCTTTGCGGGTCAATACCAACGGTCGGCTCATCCATGTAGACGACCTTTGGCTTGTGCAGCAGGCCCACGCCGATGTTGACGCGCCGCTTCATGCCGCCGGAGTATGTCTCCACTTTGTCGTCTGCGCGGTCGGTCAGGTCAATGAAATCCAGCACTTCGTCAACGGCTTTGTTGAGCGCCCTGCCGCTCAGGCCGTAGAGCTGGCCGAAGAAGCGCAGATTCTGCCGGGCGGAGAGGCGCGGATAGAGGGCGATCTCCTGCGGCACGACGCCGATCATCCGTTTGGCAGCCATTGGCTCTTTGATGATGTCATGCCCGGCGATAACGGCCTCGCCTTCGGTTGGTGTGATCAGACCGCTGAGTATGGAGATGGTGGTGGTTTTTCCCGCACCGTTCGGCCCCAACAGGCTGAAGACCTCCCCCTCTTCGATTTCCAGGTCAATGCCATTGACGGCCAGCGGCCCGTCAGGCGGGTTATACTGCTTCTTGAGTCGGTGCGTCGTGATGATAGATGGCATGATCCCCCCTTCTGGTTGGAATCAATCGCTGCAGTAGCTGTGAGGTAATACGGAAGAGTGTGTCAAAAGTTGCGGTCCAGCATTGACCGTTTCGGTTGTTTCCGGTGGGCTGCGTCGCCTGGTCGACCCGACCGGTGTGAGATCGGGTACAATTGCCCGGACGGTGTGGCTTTTGCGGCTGCCTCTGCTGCATGGAGCGTGATACTTGATGCCTGAGACTTACCACTATGTGGATGATGTGTTGTATGCCGATGGTGTACCGCTGTCGGCAGT
>JALSTC010000555.1 GCA_026983935.1 Ardenticatenia bacterium | reverse complement strand
CGTAACCGCCGGCTGACCTCCGCCGGACTGTCCGTCACGGCGGGCAGCAGGCTGCACAGGCAGTGGGGATGCGGCGGATAGACCGCCACCGCATCGTTCGGGTACGGCTCCCGCAGGCGCTCGCCGCCCATGCCCAGCGTGGCCAGCTCGTCGCAGATGTCGATGCGCGGGTGGCGCGCGCTCAGCCGCCAGTCCGTGCCCACCACGTAGGGATTGGCCAGGTTGGCGCTGACCGTCGCCCGCCCCGCCGCTGCCGTGACCTCGGTCCGCGCCAGCCGCCGCGCGGCATAGCTGCCCTCGACCCCGTAGGGCCTGCCCGTGCGCTGCAGTACCGCGCCCGGCGTCAGGTATGCTTCCAGCAGCTCCGCCAGCTCCACCGCCGATGTGCCGCGCGGAATGTGGTAATCCAGCAGCCGGTCTATCCGCCGCCGCACCTCACGGGCGGTGTTCCAGACGCGATCCGAGAGGCGGTAGCCGCCGGGATCCACGAACAGGTGGAAGGGGTCGTGGCTCAAGCGCCCCCCGGCCTGCTCCCGGGCCACCAGCAGCGGCGGCCTTCGCCCGGTAAGCCAGACGCGCACGACGCCGTCCGACCGCGCCCCGCGCGCAACGATGCTCACCTGCCGCGCCGCCGCGATGGCCACCCCACCGCGAATGCCCGCCACCAGCAGCGCCGTGTACGGCGACTGCGGGCGGGGGCCGTCCAGCGGCTCGTCGCCTGCCCCGATGAAGTACGGCCTCAGCACCTCACGCCAGACCTGTCCCCTCAGCGCCTCGCGCGCCGCCCGCCTGTTGGGAATCGCACGCCGCCCGTCGTCGTTGAGGGCCGTCGCGGCGCGCAGCACCAGCCGTCCCACTTCCCGCCCCAGGCGGTTGAGTTGGGCGGACAGTTGGGCATCCACCTCGCGCTCGTGGCGCAGCCGTCTGCTTTGCCAGGTCTGGGCCATCA
The DNA here is from genome assembly GCA_026983935.1 of Ardenticatenia bacterium. Lineage (GTDB taxonomy): Bacteria > Chloroflexota > Anaerolineae > Aggregatilineales > Ch27 > JALSTC01. The sequence continues at coordinate 1,283 of JALSTC010000555.1, read as the reverse complement.
GGTAATCCGTCCTCTACTCGTCCCGACTTCCTGCGTCCCCGTCCCCCGCGCCGTGGGCCGGACCATCACCAGACGCTGCGCCGTGCGAATGGCCTGTGCGAACTCGTGGACGTGCGCCGGATGCTGCACCGGCAGCTCCCGGAAGGCTTCCCAGCTCTCGGCCAGCAGCTTCAGCACGCGCTGCTCTTCCCGTGTCAGCGGCGGCTCGCTCATGCCACCCTCCCGGCAGCCGCGGTCATGTCCATCTCCCGCCGGGCCGGACGTGACTGCACCGGCAGCTCACTTTGCGCTGCCCCTTCGCCGCGCTCCGCTTCCAGCCGCCTGATCTCCGCCTCCAGCTGATCCTGGTACTCGAATTCGCGCCGGCCCGCCTCTTCCGCCGCCCGTTCCGCCCTGGCCCGCGCCAGCACACCCTGGATGTCCGCCACGTCCAGCGGGGCCAGCTGCAGCGCCGTCGCCTCGTCCAGCAGCCCCTCGGTGAAGGCCCACGTGACTGCGTCCAGCGTCAGCCGTCCGTCCTCGCCCGTCAGGTCTTCCCACCGCATCCGCACCTCGTCCTCTGCCCCCACCCCCGGCTCGAAAAGCGCCAGGTAGGCGGTGACGACCGCCGCCACCTCCCCAACCCAGCCCTGCACCGCGGTGCGCCTGCCCTCGATCCAGCGCACGAAGGCCGGCATTTGCGCCTCGGCAGAGGCCTTGCTGCTGGCGATGGCATTGCCCCATACGAACTCCGGAATCTCGGTGTGCTGCAGCAGCAGATAGAAGAGCAGCCCCAGGATGGCCTCCACATCGCCGCTGAAACTGGCCGGAGACTGCCAGGAAAACCTGCCGGCGATGGCCAGAAACTTGTCCGCATCGAAGTCGATCACGTAGTTGGTCTCCGTCGTGCCGTCCGGCAGCGTCTGGGTGGTGTGCCGGGCGTAGTGGTTGAAGAACTGCTCCACCGCCGCCGGGTCGGCAAACTCCGCTGTGGGCGTGGAGCGCCCCTGCCGGATGTTGCCCTCGATGGCCGCGTCGAGCACCTCGCCGTAGCGGTGCAGCAGACCGAGCAGCGCCTCCCCCTCCGGATGGCCGAACACCTCGTTCGCCGATGGCTCGTTGGCGATGTGCACCACGGGAATGCGCCCGATCAGGTTGGGGTATGTCTCCACCCGCGGCGGGCTGCCCGCCGGCCACAGATGGAACGGTATCCAGTCCCCGGCCTGCGCGTCGTAGAGGTGCGCGTACTCATGGATGAAAACCAGCGGGGACAGGCTGCACGCCAGCCACGCCCGTTTCTCATC
>JALSTC010000554.1 GCA_026983935.1 Ardenticatenia bacterium | reverse complement strand
TCATTGGGTGTGATCAGCCTTTCCGATCCGGTCTTCACGCCCGATGGGCGGGGGATACTTTTTGCCGCGCCGGGCCTGTTCATGCTGGATATAGCGACGGGCCGTATAACGACTCTGACTTTCGCTTCCGGGGGTGGCAACAATGCCTCTGCGCGCTGGCGGCCCGGCACGGGGACGGTGGTCTATATCGAAGAAGACCCCCGTCCGGTCGGGTATCCCGGCGGTCCGTTGCGCTACTTTGATCCCGATCTCTATGTGCCGGATACAGAAGCGCAGACGCTGGTGGATATGTATGTGCAGGCCTTCGTTTTCTCCGCTGACGGGCGGTGGATGGCTTTCACCAGCGATTTTGGCGTGTATCTGATGGACTTTGACAGTCTTTCCATGCGGCAGATCGCCGAAACGGGAAATGTGCTGCCGCGTGTGGCGATCAGCCCGGACGGCAGTCTGCTGGCCTACCTGACGGCAAACATTGGCGGCGGATCACTGCCCCAGATTGTGGTCTCGGATCACACCGGGCGCGATCGCTGGGTGGTGACCGACGTCACCGCGCAGGTGGTCGGGGATATGCTGTGGGTGGGGGAATCAGGCGGATGATGATGCCTGGTCGCCGTTGTTGGCGACCAGGGTATGCAGCGCCCGCACGGCGGCTTCGTCGTCGGAGGAGTCGATCACCAGCGAGATGCTGCTTTCCGATGATCCCTGGGCGATGACCGTGACGTTCACCCCGGCGTCGGCCAGCACACCGAAAATGCGTGCCGCTACCCCCGGCGTGGATCGCATCCCGGCCCCGACGACGGTGATGATCACCACATCTTCCTGCACCCAGACCCGATCCACATCCCGGCGCTCCAGTTCCAGCGCCAGCTCTTCCCGGATGGCCGCAACGGCGCGGGCCGAATCCGAGTCGGGCACGATGAAGCAGAAGCTCTGCTCCGAGGACGACTGCGAGATCACCAGCAGGTTGACGCTTTCCCGCGCGACGGCGGTGAAGGTGCGTCCGGCGATGCCGGGCACGCCCATCATGCCGCGCCCGGCGACGGTGATCAGGTGCACATCGCGGATGATGGTGATCGCTTTGGCCGTGCCCTCAGTGAGGCGCGGTTCCGGCTGGATCAGCGTGCCGGGGTGAGTCGGATTGAACGTATTGCGCACGCGGATCGGCATCCCGCGCTCCATGACCGGCAGGATTGTGCGCGGGTGCAGCACTTTGGCCCCGAAGAAGGCCAGCTCGCCAACTTCGCGGTAGGACAGTGTCGGGATCACGCGGGCGTCCGGCACAAGGCGCGGGTCGGTGGTCATCACGCCGTCCACGTCCGTCCATATCCACAGTTCGTCGGCGTCCACACAGTCGGCCAGGATGGCGGCGCTGTAGTCGCTGCCGCCGCGTCCCAATGTGGTGGTGATGCCGTTTTCCGTCGCGCCGATGAAGCCGGTGACGACGGGCAGGATGCCCGCCTTCAGGCGCGGCACGATCTGCTCCTGTACGCGGGCACGGGTCAATTCCATCAAGGGGGCGGCGTTTTGAAAGGTGTCGTCGGTCACGATGAGGGTTGTGGCATCCACCGGCAGCGCTGCCGCGCCGCGCTCCTGCAGATGGGCGGCCAGCAGACGGGCGCTCAGCCGCTCGCCGATGGAGCTGACGGCATCCAGCCCGCGGTTGGTGACTTCGCCCAGCACGGCGATGCTGCGGCACAGGTCCTGGAAATCGTCAATCAGCCGGTGCAGTTCAGCCAGCAGCGCCTCCTGCGCGGCGGCGTCCTGCACGAGTTCGCGGGCGGTTTCGTGATGGCGGTCGCGCAGGTCGGCGGTGGCCTTGATGTATATTTCGGTCTTGCCCTCGGCAGCGGCGCGGGCGGCGTTGAGCAGTGTGTTGGTGACCCCCGTCATGGCGGAGACAACGGTGAGCACCTGATGCCCCTCCGCCTGCGCGTCAAGGATGATCTGCGCCACGCCTTTGATAATGTCGGCGTCGCCCATGGACGTGCCGCCGAATTTGAAGGTCAGGACCGACATGGAATCGTCTCCTGCAAGCTGCCGCAAAACCTGTGATTAAGGTCGCAGATTAGCATGAGGCCGGGCGGCTGTCAACGATTTGCGGCCTGCCGGGGGCGAATGGTAAGGTGCATATAAGGTGAGGTGGGCAATATTCACAAAGCAGGGGGTTGATTGATGAAGATTCTGGTCGCGCCAAATGCCTTCAAGGGGACGCTCTCTGCGCCGGAAGCGGCAGACT
>JALSTC010000553.1 GCA_026983935.1 Ardenticatenia bacterium | reverse complement strand
CCTGCCACTCCCCACGCTGATCTACACCGGGCCGGACGGTAATGTGGTGTTTGCCGCCCAGGGAATCTTCCCCGGGCAGGCCATCACGGACGATGTAACCGACACCACGCCGGAAATCGGCCCTCTACCCACATTTAACCATCTGTACGGCTATTACCGCTGGTCACCAGATGGAACGCGGATCGCGTTCGTGGACAACGTCCATCCCTACCGTCTGCTCATCACGGATGCAGCCGGTGCACCACCGCGCGCGCTGGCCGAGGGCCTGACACCGTTTTATCCACCAACCTGGAGTCCGGACGGCAGCGAAATCGCCTACGTCACGCCGACGCAGACCTTCCGGGGCAGCAACCAGGTCATGGCGATCTACGCCGTCACACCCCCGACAAACGGTACCATCGGCGAGCCGCGACTGCTCGGCATATTTGAACAAGAAGTCGGCTGCGGCGGCGGCCCGACCGACCCCGCTACCACGATTTACATGCAGCAGGCCGGGTTCGGCGGAAATGCCCTCACCTTCATCTGGCTGCCGGGGGATAACTTCCTGTTTACCACAAGCTGCACAGGGGTCGGACTCGCCCGGCTGGACATCAACAGCGGCGAGGTTATTCCCCTCGATCCGCAGTTAGCCCGCATCTCTCTCTCGCCTGACCGCCGCCGGATCGCCGGGATCGTCACCGGCGCAGGGGAACGCCAGCTTGTGATCACGGACCTGCTCAGCGGCGAACGGCAGGTCGTACCGATGGCAGGCACACCCGATCAGGTGCTCTGGTCAGCAGACGGCAGCCGCCTGTATGTCAGCACGGTGGATTACAGCGAAACACTTTCGCTCCCCGACGGCAGCGAAAGTGCGGACACCTTCATCGTGCGGCTGTGGGAAGTTGATCTGACGACGGGCGACAACACGCTGCGCTTTGAGCAGGAAGGGCGCGGCATCGGCAATATGGCCGAAGCCCCCGACGGCGGGCTGATCTTCACCTTTATTGACAGTGTGCGCGGCTGGCTGGAGGTGCTGGAAAATGGCGGGGATATCGCAGCGCAGCGTGCTGCCGCCCCCGCCTCATGGCTGCTGCTCCTCAATACAGAAGGATACGTCTCCCGGTTGGGACGAGGCGGCCATCCGGCCCCTCAACCCCTGATCGCAGCACAGGGGTAACCCGCCATTGAAAGGCCCGGCAGCCTGCCCGAATGCAGGTTGTCGGGCCTTTTCCGGCCAGCGCGACGAAGCCCACCGTTGAAAATCGCCCCCCCGCATGTTAAAATGCCCCGGCAGTGCGGCCAAAAGGCCGCCGCTCTTTGTCAATGCATTATTCCGCTTGCAAGAGCGTATGAAGGCCGGAAGGACAGACACATCATGAGTGACTTGATCAAAGCGCTGGAAGCCCCCGCGCCGGAGCATCCCGAACTGCAGCCCGGCGACACGGTCAAAGTGCATGTGCGCATCGTCGAAGGCAACCGCGAGCGCATCCAGGTTTTCCAGGGGACAGTGATCCGCCTGCGCAAGGGCGGCAACGACGCAAACTTCACCGTGCGCCGTATTGCCAGCCACGGCGTCGGCGTGGAACGCACTTTTCTGCTGCGCAGCCCTCGCGTGGAGAAAATCGAAGTGCTGCGCCGCGCCAAAGTGCGCCGCGCCCAGCTTTATTTCCTGCGTGAACGCCGCGGCAAGGCGGCCCGCCTGAAGGAAAAGCGCCAGCGTTAGGAAATCAGGCGTCCGATGTCCTCGTCAGCGCCGCTGATCGGTGTCATCACCGTTCATAAGCAGATTCAGAGCCTCGATCGCAGTGACGGCGTTCGCACGTTTGTCGGCGCATACCCGACCTACCTGCGCTGCCTGGCATCGGTTGGGGCGCTGCCTGTTCTGATCCCGCTCGATCTACCGGAGCACACCCTGCGGGGAATCTTCGAGCATGTGGACGGCCTGCTTCTGACGGGCGGCGGTGACGTTGACCCGGCGTTCTACGGCGAAACGGCTGCTGCCGCAGCCGCGCGTCGCATAGACCGCGTCCGCGACACGGTGGAAATCCTGTTCAGCCGCTGGGCCGCCGCCGAAGACGTGCCGCTGCTGGGCATCTGTCGCGGGCACCAGGTCGTCAACGTCGCGCTGGGCGGCAGCCTGTACACGGACATCCCCAGCCAGATCACGACTCCCCTCGATCACGATGCCGATCATCACCCGCTCAACTTCCATGCACATGAAATTATCATCGAATCCGGCTCACGGCTGGCCGAAATTATCCGGAC
>JALSTC010000552.1 GCA_026983935.1 Ardenticatenia bacterium | reverse complement strand
GAGGTCTGCCAGCAGCAGTGTTGCCGGTACGTTGCTGATTACCTGGCTGAGCAGTGCTGATAGCAGGAACACATGGTGGGGATGAGAAAGCATATCTGCCAACAGCACACGCAGGTTGTCTGTAAAACCGAAAAAACACCCGAAGGTGATCAGCAATGCATAATCTACGCGCAGGCTGTCTCTGTCTACCGCCAGCGCGTATAGGATGATCACCCAGCCAATGGCAAGGGGTAGTACTCGTAAGATTGCCAGGGCAAAGAGAAGTAGCGCCCCGATGTAGAAATACGAGGGTGCCGATAGTTTTGTCTTTTCCAGAATTGATGAGGGGTTTCCGTTTGTATCGATGATAAAAGCCCCGGCCAGGAGCAGGAGTAAAAATACTGCGGAAAATGGCACTATAGTACTCATGAATTCGCTGATCGGTATTTCATAGAACCAGTAGATAAACAGGTTTTGAGGATTGCCAAATGGAGACAGCGCAGAACCGGCATTCGCGGCCAATGTCTCCAGGATGATCAACCAGTCTTTTCGCGCAACATGAAGCAGTAAGGTCAGCGGCACGATGGATAGCAGTGCCACATCATTTGTGACCAGCATTGAGAAGAAGAAGGTTGCGAGAACCAGTTTTACCGGGATGAACCGCCCCTGTTCAAGCTGTTGGGCGACTTTCTCTAAAACGTGATGCTCTCGCAACCCTGTTGTCACTATGAACAGCACCAGCAGGATGTATAGAATCTCAAGGTCGGAGATTGAGTACGATGGTAGACGGTGCAGGTACAGAGAGGTAAAGATCAATCCGGATGCAGATAGTACCAAGAGCCATTCGGCTTTTGCCGATCTTATCCACTTATACCCGCCCATGTCTATTTCCTCAACAGACGATTCCCGGCGCTATTCTTCTGTATTCTGGACGCCAACGGACGGCGCGGGACGCAGCTCCAGTCTGTTGGCGGCAGCATCTTCAACCACGTCTTCCGAGAAGCGCATCGGATGGTAGCGGATGAAGCGCCACAGGTCTACCATGTCGGCATAGTGCGGGCTGAAGGGATGGCCGCTTTGCCCGGTGGTGTGGATGCTGCGGCTGTTGTCCAGATCGCCCAGATCAACGATCATGCGCATGGAAGTGATACTGCCGCTGACGGCATACGGGCGGTTGGTGCGGTAGCTTGTGCGGTTAACGGTGTCCCAGCCGCCGCTGGCAGGAACCGGCCCGGCATTGACCAGATTCTCGATGAAGCCGATGCCGCTGACCCCCAGTGGGTTGCTGACAAAGGTTGCCGTGTGCATGGCTCCCCAGCGCCAGGCATCCCAATCGTCACCCCAGGTAGCTGTCATGTAATCAAGGGCATCCTGCAGAGACCGGGTCAGGATGTCGTCTCGCGTCTCGACTTCTGCGGTTTCCACGTCATCCCACCATTCATGATCGGGCATATCCATCAGCAGCCGCGTGCCCCAGGCGACATGCCCGCCCCCGCTTGTCTGGAAGCCAAGCTGGTCGTTCCACAGGTTGTCCACCAGCGCGACCCAGAACGCTTCAAACAGGGCGGCCTGAGGGCTGTCCATGTGATTTTGCAGGTCCCAATCACGCAGGAAGTCGGCGGCCTGTGCCAGCGTCTCGTCCTCAAAGTCAATGGCAAAGAGATAAGGCAGGATTTCTTCCGCATGGAGATTGTGGTTGTCGCCCTGAATCTCCGCGACCGTCTCGACGGTGTGAGAGCTGTTGCTGCTGACGAGGTCTACCAGCCGCTGGCCACGATAGCCATAGGCATAGACGACGCTGATCAGGTAGCTGGCATCTTCACCAAGTTCATCGGCAAGCTGGTCGTAATATTCCGACGGCACAACGCCGTGATTGGCCGTCACGATCCAGCCGCGCTCCGGATTCAGGATGCGCGGCAGCAGGTCATAGGGGATATAGCCCTGCCATTCGTACTCGTCTGTCCAGCCGGGCATGGGCACCTGCCCGTCATGGCCCGCCGCACGGATGGGCACGTTGAATGGCAGTTGGTAGCCGATATTGCCGTCTACGTCGGCGTAGACGAAATTGATGGGCGGCCAGTGCCAGTAGCTCAGTGCCTCCCGGAAGCTCTCCCAATCACTGGCTTTGTTGAGTTCGATTGTCGCACGCAGCAGATCGCCGGGTTCGAGCGCCGACCAGCGCAGGGCCATGGGGTTTTCATCGTTGTTCTGTGCCACAAATTCGCAGTCGTCATTGATGCTGTTGTCGGTGATGATCGGGCCGAAGTGG
>JALSTC010000551.1 GCA_026983935.1 Ardenticatenia bacterium | reverse complement strand
GTCAATATCGGGCAGCCGGATATCCAGCACGATCAGGTCGGGGCCGAGGTCCCGACTCATCCGCACGGCATCTTCACCCCAGGCCGCCGTCTGAACGTCATAGCCCTGTACCCGGAAATAGGCGTTCAGCATCTCGGCGAGGTCGAGATCGTCCTCAACGATGAGTATCTGCCGTTTTTCGGTCAATCCTGCCCCCTTGTGACCAGAGGAATCGCTGTGCAGTGCTGCGGTACAGCAGGCCTGGTTGGCATCAGCCTGCCGGGTACTCTAGCCAATGGGTTCTTTGTAGATAACAAAGACGCAGTGCTGATCGCCTTTGGCGATGCAGTCGCTCTCGAAGACCCGGAATTCGTGCCCGCCGCTCACCCAGCGCAGACCTTCTTGCAGCAGGCCAACTGCAGCGTGACAGATCGGCTTATCGGCGTGGCGATTATAGCAGACGGGGCATACGTCGCGGATGTAGTATTTGAAGTGATCTTCGTATTCCTCGACATCACTTTTCTGGTCACTGAACTGGCTGAAGATCGCTGCCATGGCTGGCAGCCCCATCTTCAGCTTGGCCTGCAGGGGGAGCACCTTGAAGGCCATATCGCCGACCCCGGCCAGCGCCCCGAAGTTCTTCAACCCCTGGCTGAAGCAGGCCCGCCCGGCACGTAGGGCCAGCCCGCGCCCGCCGCGCGGCCCGTACATTTCTTCCAGCCCGGCGTTGAGGGCTGTGAATTCCGCAAAATCAAATTCCTTGTTCAGATTATCTGCCGGATAATTGCCGATGTACCTCCCCAGGCCGGCCAGGTTCAGTACGGCATTCAGCCCGTTGACGCCCATGACGTCTTCCATCGCTTCAATGTAAATACGGGCGATCTTGTTGGGGTAGTAAAGGCCGCTCATTTTTTCAATTGGCACGCCAGCCTCCTTCGCTCAAAGTCGCCAAGATGCCAGGACACGCATACGCTTCAGACCAGCTTTTCCAGTTCGCTGACCGTGCGATTCATATCGAGAAAGATCAGGCCCAGTTTTGCCTGTTGGCGGGCCAGGACGGTCAGCACGGCCTCTTCGCCGATCGCTTGCAGCAGTACATAACCGTTTTCGCCTTTGACGTAGACCTGGTCCAGCGTACCCCGTCCCAGTTCATTGGCGATGCGCTCCCCCAGCGACAGCATGGCGGCGGACATCGCCGAAACACGATCTTCTTCGATATTGGCAGGGAGGGAGGACGCCATGCTCAGTCCATCCACACTGACCACCGCTGCTGCTTCGACATCTGCCGAACTGGCCTGCAGGTCGCGCAGTCGTTCTCCCAGTTGTTCGGTGCGTGTTTTACCCAAGGTAGGTCTCCTCAAACTTTGACTTGAGAACCGTGCACGTTCTCTGCACCGGCCTCAGCCAGGCAGGCATGAGGGGGTGCAGGGGCCTCAGTGCAACACTACCTGGCCTGCGACGCTGGTAACTGGTTATTTCCGGGTAGCCCCGATGTGCCATGCCGCAGGACATTGCTATTACAAAAGGCAAAGTGCTTAGCTTGCGGTACTGTAGCACAGCGCCAAAACCTTGTCAAGCGCACCCGGGCCTCTCCGGAAAAGGCCCCTCAGGGGTGATTTGTGGCTTGCGATGGCGGCTGGTTTTTGGGTATTCTCAACGTATGATCAAGCGAATTGCTGTGCTGCTGATGATGGCGCTGACGGGGGCGCTGGCCGCCTGCGGCGGGGTTGTGGACCCGGTCATCCCGACGGCGGTGCGCACGCCGACCGAAACCGTGACCGCCCGGCCTTCTGTCACGCCGATTGTGGTGGCGACGGATACCCCCCGCCCGACCCTGCCGCGCCCCACGCCAACCGGCGGCCCCAGTCCCACCTCGATCATCGGCCCGACGCGCACGCCGCTGCCCGTTGCCGAGACGCCCACGCCGCGCCCCAATCCCAACGCGCCGCGCATCGAGTATTTCACGTCCGACCTGGCCTATGTGCTGCCCGGCGACACGCTGACGCTGTTCTGGTCGGTGCGCGGGGCGGATCGGGCTGCCATCTACCGGCTGGACGAACTGGGCCAGCGCAATCAACTCTGGAATGTGGAGGCGACTGGCTCGCTTTCCGTGCCCACATCCCGCAGCGATCGCGGCGTGGCCGAATTCCTGCTGACGGTGGACAACGGCCAGTATTATGTGGAGCAGTTGCTGGCCGTGCCGCTGCTGTGCGCCCATGAGTGGTTCTTTGAACCCGCGCCGGAGGCCTGTCCTGCTGGGCCGGAAGTCA
>JALSTC010000550.1 GCA_026983935.1 Ardenticatenia bacterium | reverse complement strand
GAGGCGCTGGGGCTGGCGACGTGGGCACAGGTGCTGGCGATTGCCTTCTGCGGCATTGATTTCGCCGGGCTGTCGCGCCTGTTTACGCCGGAGACCGGGCGCAAAGAGCCAAAGGAAATCTGGCTGCTGACCGGGGCGTGGTTCCTGGGCGCGGGGATGAATGCCATCATGACGTGGTGGGCGGTCGGCAGCGCACTGGCGGAAAACTCGGCGCTGGGCAATGAGCTGGTCAGCCGGGCGGATATTCTGCACTACGGCCCGATCTTCATCGCCGGGCTGGTCTGGCTGACGCGCATCCTGATCATCGGCACGTTCGCCTTCGCCGGAGATCACATTTTCACCACGGCGGAAAAAACGGCGGGCGGAGTCGTGGACAGCGTGGCGCGTCCCGTGAGGAGCCGATCGCGCCGCACGGAAATGCGCACATCCACCGGATCGCGTGCCGTGCCGAAGCCGCAGCCCGCGGCCAGCCTGCCGGTGCGCGAGTACGGCCTTCCTTCCCTTGCTGCCGATGATCCCGGCACGCAGCGCCGCCATGAGACGCAGCGCAGCCTGTTCGGGCGTGGAGCCGGTCGGGAGAGCCGCCCCGCTGCCACACCGCCCGCGGCCTTCAGCAGGCGGACGGCAGAGCGCGAGCGTCCCACCCGCCCGACGGCCACATCCGCCGCTTTCAGCGGCAGCCGGGCCAGCACGACACGCAGCATCCGCCGCGATCCGCCGCGTGAGAGCAGCCGCAGTGCCGTTCCCTCCCCGGAACCGACCTCAACAGAACTGGAGTACGTGGACCTGGATTAAGCGATGTAGAGGGCGATAGCGGCGAAGTGCAGCGCACTGCCGCCCAGCGTGAACAGATGCCACACCTCATGAAAGCCGAAGTGGCGGTGAAAATTGGGTTTACGCAGGGCAAAGATCACGGCACCGATGGTATAAAGTAAGCCGCCGCCGGCGATGAGAATCACCGCGCCGGGCGGCAGTTGCGCCACCGCCTGCGGAAGAACAAATACCGCCAGCCACCCCATCCCCACGTAGAACAGTGTGGAAAGGTGGCTGTGATCTTTGCGAATGAAGAACAGCTTGTAGATTACGCCGATCACCGCCAGCGCCCAGATCACGCCCAGCATTCCCCAGCGCCATTTGCCGCTCAGCACGTTGTAGCAAAACGGCGTGTACGTCCCGGCGATCAGCAGGTAGATCGCGGCGTGGTCAAAGGAGCGCAGCCAGCGGATGGTGCGCGGTGTGCCCCTGGTCAGGTGCAGCGCCGTACTGGCCGAGTAGAGCAGTATCAGGCTGATTCCGTATACGATCATCGAGGCCATTTTGGCCGGGTCGTCGAATGTCTCCACGATCAGCGTAATCAGCCCGAAGAAGGCCAGCACCGCGCCCCCCAGATGGGTAAAGCCGCTGACCGGCTCCCGAAAGTGCTGCATCATATCCCTGCAATCCTTCATCCGTCACCGATACACAAATAGACTTTACCGGCAGTACGCTTCCCCGGCAAACTGCGGCGGACTCCAGACCAGCGGGCTGTTGTTCAGGCCGACCGCCGTCAGTTCGCGCAGCGATCCCGCTGTCACGTCGTAGAGCATGGCGCTGTAGGCGCTGCGGAAAGCCAGATAGCGCCCGTCAGGGCTGAAGCGCGGATAGTCCGCTGCCGTTGCCTGCGGGTCGTCCAGATAGAGCACTGCATCGGTATCGGCAAAGCCGGGCAGTGGCACACGCCACAGCAGATTGTCATCATGATTCTGCCAGCCCTTGATCGCCGCCACCAGCCCGCTGCCGTCGGGCAGCCAGTCATAGCCCAGCACCAGCGTCCATGTTTCGCTCCACTGCTGCACCGTCCCACCGGAAGCGGGCGCCGTCCAGAACTGGTGATTGTTGCCCGTCGGGGCGTAAATGAAGCTGATCACGCTGCCGTCCGGTGACCAGCGCGGGAAGATGGCACTGCCCGATTCGAAGTCGGTTAGCTGATATTTGGTCGCGCCGTCCGCGCTGACGATCCAGACCTCCGACTCCCGCATGGATGCGCCGTACTCATCGAAAGAGACGTAAGCCAGCCAGCCGCCGTCCGGACTCCAGACCGGCTGCCCTTCCCGCCCGCTGACGCTGTAGAATGTCGGTGAGCCACCTGCTGCCGGAATCCAGGCAACGTGCCCGCTGCGTTCATGCTCCCCGCCGCGATCGTATTCGCGCAGCAGCACGAAGGCGATCCGGTCGCCGGCGGGCGACCACTGCGGCGACCACGCATCCCA
>JALSTC010000549.1 GCA_026983935.1 Ardenticatenia bacterium | reverse complement strand
GGAGACGGTCGAAGACCCGCTGGGGCGACCGATCCGCGCTGCCTGGGGGCTGCTGGCGGATGGCCGGACGGCGGTTGTGGAGATGGCGCGGGCGTCGGGGTTGAAGCTGCTGAAGGACGATGAGCGCGATCCACTGCGTACTTCGACCTACGGCACAGGGCAGTTGATCGCGGCAGCGGTCATGGCCGGGGCGCGGCGGATCATCGTCGGTGTGGGGGGCAGTGCGACGGTGGACGGCGGCGCGGGATGTGTGCAGGCGCTGGGTGTGCGCCTGCTGGACGAAAACGGGCGGGATGTGCCGCGCGGCGGCGGGGCGCTGGGACGTGTGCGCCGCATTGACATGAGCGGGCTGCTGCCGCCGCTGCGCGAGGGCATCATGGAAGTGCTGGTGGCCTGTGATGTGGACAACCCCACGCTGGGGCCGGGCGGCGCGGCGGCGGTCTTTGCGCCGCAGAAAGGTGCATCTCCGGATCAGGTGGCCGTGCTGGAAGCCAACCTGACCCATTTCTTCACGCTCGTGGCGGAGCAGGTGGGGGTAGACGTGCGCGACCTGCCGGGCGGAGGCGCGGCGGGGGCGCTTTCGGCAGGACTGGCGGCGTTCCTCGGCGCGGAACTGCGCAGCGGCATTGACCTGGTGCTGGAAGCGCTGGACTTTGAGCGGCGGCTGGCAGATGTTGATCTGGTGATCACCGGCGAGGGCCGCATGGATTCGCAGACGCTCGGCGGCAAAGGGCCGTTCGGGCTGGCAATGGCGGCGCGGCGGCGCGGCATTCCGACGGTGGCGCTGGTGGGCAGCATTGGCGATGGCGAGGATGCCCTGCTGGAAGCCGGGCTGGCGGCGATTCTGCCCGTCGTGCCGGGGCCGATCACGCTGGAGGCGGCGCTGGCTGATGCGGCGAATCTGCTGGAGCGGGCGGCACTGCGCCTGGGGCGGCTGCTGGCGCTCGGTGGTCAGTTGGAAAAAGGGGCATAGGGGCATGAATCTGGCGAGACGACGGCGGCTGCTGCGGGCGCTGACCCGCGCTTTTCAGGCGGTGTTTCTGCGCGTGGCCGTGCGCGGGCTGGAACACATCCCCCCGGACGGCCCGCTGCTGGTGCTGTTCAACCATCTTTCCAGCCTGGACGGCCCGCTGGTGGTGGCGAACTTTCCGCATGAACTGGAACTGGTCGGGCCGGGGGATTTCCGGCTGGCGTGGCCGGGGCCGCTGGCCGTTCGCGCTTACGGCATGACGCTGATCCGGCGCGGTCGTCCCGACCGGCAGAGCCTGCGGACGCTGATCGCCCATCTCAAAGCGGGCCGCAGAGTGGCGATGGCCCCGGAGGGCGGCACATGGGAGAAGGGCATCACCGGGGTCAAGCCCGGCGCGGCCTATCTCTCCCAGGTCACCGGCGCGCCGATGCTGCCGGTGGCGCTGGGCGGCATCTACGGCGTGGAGGACGCGGCGCTGCAGTTGAAGCGGCCCCGCGTCACGGTGACGTTTGGCCCGCTGATGCCGCCCGTCCCGCCGAGTCGGGACCGCCGTCGGCGCGATGCCGATCTGGAGGAAGCCTCGCGGGCGATCATGCAGCGCCTTTATGATCTGCTGCCGCCGGAAGATCGGGCGCTTTACGACCGCTGGGGGCGGGCACGCTATGCTCTGCGCGTGGACTTCGCGCGGCTGGAAGACGGCACGCCGCTGGCGCTTGAGGAGCCGCTGCCTGACCTGTCCGCGCTGGCTTCGTTCATCGCCCGGCCCAATCTGTTCCGCCCGATGTGGCAGAACGCCCGCCTGAGCGTCGAGCCGTTCCGCGAGCGGCGCTTCTTCGCCCCGCTGGAAGTCAAGATCGCGGCGCGGGAGCTGATGGAGACGCTGGCGGCGGGGGATTACGCGGACTATCTGGCCTACCGGCTGGGGGATGCACAGGCGGTGGCGGTCATGGCCGATCTTGAGGCGCTGCGGGCGCTGTGCGATCTTGCAATGGCCCACCATGCCCGCCTGCGCCTCGTCCCGGTGGAGGCGGTGGGGTCATCGCCGACGATTGAAATCCCCGGCTGAGGAAGAAAAGTCCGGTTCAAACCGGACTGGCTGGGGGGCTGGTTGTCACCCGTCCAGATTCATCTGGACTTCTCCTGCTCGGCCCCGGAATTGATTCCGGGGCGCTACAGCGCCTCCTTGATCGTCTGCGCCAGTTCCGGGCCGATGCCGGGCACGGCGGCGATCTCTTCCACACTGGCGCGGCGGATGCGATCGATGGACTTGTCGAAGGCTTCC
>JALSTC010000548.1 GCA_026983935.1 Ardenticatenia bacterium | reverse complement strand
TACGCCGACATCGCAGACATCCAGGCCGCGATAGCCAAAGCGCTGCAGCGTGCGGGCCTGTCTGTCACATTCGAGACCGAACATGACGACCACACCCTCGTGGTCACGTGCGTCGTCCACCACGTGGGCGGTCACAGCGAGCGGGCATCGTTCCCGGTGCCAATCGACCGCAGCGCGCGCATGAGCGCGATCCAGCAGATCGGGAGCGCGCTCACATACGGTCGGCGCTACGCACTCTGCGCAGCGCTCGGCATCGTCACCGCGGAAGAGGACGACGACGGCGCCACCGCCACGGTATCTGAGACCCACGCCGCTGCACAGGCCGCCCCCCACCGGCCTGCACAAAGCGGGGACGCCCCCCACGGCCAGAAACCCGGCCGCCCGCGCAGCGAAACGGGGGGCACTATTTCGGAGCAGCAGCATCGCCGCCTGGAGGCCCGCATCCGCGACCTCGGGCTCGACCGCGAGCGCGTGAAACGCTGGATCTCGCGTGCATGGGGGGTCGCGCACATGACGCAGATCCCCAGCAGCAGATACAACGAACTGGATCAGCGGCTCGAAAAATGGGCGCAGAAGACCGTGCAATCAGATGACGCCCCCGACGGCGAAACGCGCGCCGCCATGCAAGAGGCGCGCAAGCGCGGGTGGGACGGGTCACCCGCCACACTGCCCCAGATCGTGGAGCAGCTACGGCAGCACGCAAAACACGTGCGCCAGCGCGCACTACGCGCAGACCGCAGCCACGGCTCAGAGATAGACGACGCAGACAGAGCAGACCGCATCGCCGCGCGCTTGGAACCGCTGTGCACGGCCTAACCACCACGCCACGGATGGCGCTCACAGGAGCAACCAATGAGCGACGAAATAACGAAGCAGGCACAACGCGAAGAAGAGGCCGCCGCGAAGGAGCGCGAGCGGGAGCGCATCGATGCGCGCTTGGAAGCGGAGGCCGAGCGGCGCCCGGCGGCAGACCGGGACCACCGCGCGATGGTGCACAGCGAGATCGCCGCCGATCTGTGCGACCTGGGCCTAACTGACGCACACGCCGCGGCGGTCATTCAGGCGGTCGCGTGCGGCGCCGTACCGCGTCTGATGATCCTGTACTGAGGGGGAGGCCATGAGCAGAGGAATCAACAAGGTCATCCTCATCGGGAACCTGGGCGCCGCCCCGGAGACGCGCTACACAACCAGCGGCACCGCGGTGACGAACATCCGGGTCGCCACATCGGATATCTGGACGGACAAGCAAACCGGAGAGAAGCAGGAGCGCACCGAATGGCATACGGTGGTTTTCTTCAACCGCCTGGCCGAGATCGCCGGGCAGTACCTCGGAAAGGGCGACAGGGTGTACATCGAGGGCAGCCTGCGCACCCGCAAATGGCAGGACAGGACCGGCCTGGACCGCTACACCACCGAGGTCGTAGCGAACGAGATGGAAATGTTGGGCGGCAGCGGTAGCGCGCAGGAGCCACGCAACCGCAACGGCGCACAGCAGGCGCCGCAGCAGCGGCCGCAGCGGTCCGGCAACGGTGACGCACTGCCGCCGCAGGACTTCGACGATGACATTCCGTTCTGAAGCACCACTCCAGCCTGGAGACGTGTTATGGAGTGCTATTGCGACTATGAGCGGGCGGAACTATCTGCCATTGAAATGCGAAAAGCGAGAAAGCGCCATCATTGTGACGAGTGCGGGAGAACGATATGGCAGGGAGAACAGTATGAATACACCCGGTCTCTGTTGGGAGGGGCTTGGCTGACAAACCGAACATGCTGGCAATGCTTGGAACTGCGCGAGTGGGTTAAGGCCCACATACCCTGCTTTTGCTGGGCGCATGGATACATGCTGGAGGATGCCAGGAATGCGCTGGAATCGCTGCGGCATGAAACAAGCGACACCGCCGGGGTGCTATTCGGCGCAGGACGCCGACTGGTGGCAATCAGGCGCGAGCGGCAGCGGAAGGGGAGGGCGCCGCTCAGATGAGCCTGCTATGGAACATCGAGGACGCCGCCAGTCAACTCGGCGGCATCAGCGCCCGCACCGTCCGGCGGCTGATCGCCCGTGGTGACATCGCGGCGTGCCGCGTGGGGCGCAGGGTGCTGGTGGTGGCCGATTCCGTGCGCGCCTACGTAGACGGCGCGGCTACTGGCGGTAATAATCCGCCCCGCGCGGGGCTGGCATCGCAGGAGGAAAGCGAATGCCGAAGCGCACAGAACGAGACGGGCTCTACCGTCGCCCCAAATCGCCGTACTGGTGG
>JALSTC010000547.1 GCA_026983935.1 Ardenticatenia bacterium | reverse complement strand
TGCGACCCTCTGCCCCGATTCTATCCGATCCGTGCGCGTTTGGCGCGCTGGCGGCAGGCGCTCGAGCAGCACACACGCCGTCGCCCGCCCCTCTTGCTACCTGCCTCCTGCCGCCGCCAGCGGGACACGCAGCAGGCAGGTGTAGCGCGCGCCGTCGGGCCGCAGTTCGCTGCGCATCAGGCTGACGGCGTCCGCTGTCCAGCGCCCGATCTCCCCGACCGTCGTGCCCGCGATCAGGCGGCCCAGCGCTTTCACATCGGCAGCGTAGGCTTCGCGGCGCACCCGGCCCAGCGTCAGGTGCGGATTGAAGCGCCGCTTTTCCGGCGGAAAGCCCAACGGCACCATCGCCGCCTCGACGTCGCGCTGCAGCGCGGTCAGCGCCCGGCGCTCCCCCGCCAGCCCGATCCAGATCACCCGTGGGCGGGCCGTGTCCGGGAAACAGCCCAGCCCCTCCGCGCGGATGGTCAGCGGGGCATGGCCCTGCACAGCCTCCCGCAGCGCTGCGCCGATGGCCGCCTGCTGTGCGGCGGGTGCTTCCCCCAGGAATTTGAGCGTGAGGTGAATGCCCTCCGTTCGCGCCCAGCGCACGGCGCGGCGCGGGGCCTCCGCCCGCAGCCGATCCTGCACATCGGCCAGCGCATCCAGCAGCACGTCGGGCAGTTCCAGCGCGATGAACAGGCGCAGCGTGTCAGTCATGGGGCATCTCCAGCAGGGCGGGGGCCAGGAATTCCAGCAGCAGGCGGTGCACCTCGTCCGGCGCTTCGTCGGTGACCTGGTGGGCCACGCCCGGCAGTTTGACCAGCCGCGCCCCCGGGATGCGGGCTGCCGCCAGCTCGCCCTCGGTGGGCGGCACGGTGATATCGCGTGTGCCGACAATGACCAGCGTCGGTTTGTCTATCTCCGGGAGCCGCGCCGAATAGTCGGTCTCCAGCACGATCTGCAGGCCGTCCACCGCCGCCCGCCGGGAAGCCTTCTGGGCGTCTTCAGCCTTGCGGCGGGCGGCTTCCGAGAACAGGTGGCGCGGCGCAAAGGCGAACACCGACGGGCCAAGCGCCATGACGGGCAGCGGCCACAGCCGCCGGACGATGCCCAGCAGCCAGTGCCCGACGCCGCCGCGCAGCAGTACAACGGGCCACAGTCTGCCGGAAACGACCGGCGAGATCAGCACCAGCCGCTCCATGAGATCGGGGTATTCCAGCGCCAGATGCAGGGTCAGCAGGCCGCCCAGCGAATGCCCCACCACGGCATAGGGGCGCACGTCCAGCGCCCGGCAGAAAGCGCGTATATGACGGGCATGGTCAGCCAGCGAGAGGCGCGGCGGGCCGTCGGCGGGCAGCGGCGAATCGCCGAATCCGGCCAGGTCGGGTGCCCACAGGCGGAAGTGCCCGCCCAGGGCAGCCATCAGGGGCTGCCACATGCGCCCGGAGCTGATCCAGCCGTGCAGCAGCAGCACATCCGGCCCGCTGCCATGCACGCGGTAGCGCAGTTCGACTTCCGGTAAAGTGACGCGGTGGAGGGTCATGCCGGGCATTATAACATGCCTTGTGATCTATGATTCATCGTCGCTCCCCTCCGCGTAGGTTTCACGCAGCACGCGCATCACCCACTGCAGGAGGCCGTCCACACGATCCACGAATTCATCCCAGCGATCCGGCGTGTCCAGCGCATCGGCCAGCACTTCCAGCAGCACCTGCCGGTACAGCAGCCAGCCCACCACCGCATCCTCATAACGCACGCCCTGCGCGGCACGCTGGCGCGCCCCGGCACGGAGGCTCTCCGCCATAGGGGCCGTTTCGCCGGTGCGCATGACGTTCAGCAGCGCCTGATGCGAGCGCCGAATGGCCGCCATTAACACCTGGTCGCTGACACTGCTGTAGATCGAATCGGGCAGGCGGCGGACCTCACGGCACCACCGGTTCACGATATCCTGCTCATGCGCGGTAATCAATTCCAGTAATGTGCTCACGCTGCTGCTCCTGAGTCTGGCCGGGCAGGGTGAAAAATACGGGCTGCCATTATTGGCTGCTTGTCCGGAAATGTGAAGATGGCCCGCACAACTTCTGTACAATTATAAATAATTTGTGAATAATTTTATTAACTACCTTGTCCGCGATCCGGCTTTACTGTACACTCAAATCGTTACAGGCTCTCACCTTCCCTGGGGCATATTCACGGTGGCTGATCAGCTTCTCCTGGGCGCATTATACGACACTTTTGGCGAATGCCTGCGGCTCGCCTTTGAACACGGGCTGGGCCT
>JALSTC010000546.1 GCA_026983935.1 Ardenticatenia bacterium | reverse complement strand
TGTATCCGATTTTTACCGATGTCAATGCCGATGTAGGGGGTACTCATGGTTCGCTCCTTTGCGATGGGGAGCGACGGGGGTTAGGTTTCCTGCTCTAAGCTAACGCGGTGGGCCGCTGTTCCTTTGTGGCGGTCTGGCCTGTCCCCTGCCGCTCTGGGTTACGTGGGGTGCGCTGTAAATCACGCGCGGTTTGGGCCGCTTATAATACATGGCGCTTACCCTGCCCCCTTAGCTTGTAACGCAAGTTCACTCAAAACAAACAACAGATTGTCACCATGAAAAAATACAGGCCGTTGTAAAATGCATAACATCCCCCTAACATCAATCTGGACAAATCATCGGAATCAGCTATCATATCGTCTATGAACCCGCCAACTTCCCTGACCGTCCAGCGGGCAGCACCGGCAGACTACCCCGACATCGCGCGGTTGATGGCCGAGAACTTCCGCGGGAAGTTCGCCATTGCTCTGGGACGCGACACGGACGTGCGTGCCCGGCGGATTGAAACACTGCTGCCAACCGGCATCATCTGTCCGGGGCATATCTACGTCATCTACAGCGGTGATACACTGGCGACGACCTTCACCCTCAAGACCGCCGATACCATCCCTACAGCCCCAGACTATGCACGGGCACGCCGCACGCTGGCAAAGACGGACGGCCCACTGCGTGCATGGTGGGCGATCACCATTTTACGCACCTTCTCCGGGCCAAAACTCGGCCCGGACGATGTGTATCTGGACAATCTGGTCACGGCACGGACGTTTCAGCGCCAGGGAATCGCCAGGCAGGCAGCGGCCTTTGCCTACCAACAGGCCAGAAGACTGGGCAAAGCGGTGATCTGGGCAGATGTCATAAGCAGCAACTACCGTGTCATGGGGCTGGTGGAAAAAGAGGGCTGGGAGATCGTCAGCCGCACCTACTGGTTCGCGCCCATTACATGGCCGCTGCTTGGCGCACCGGGGATCTATCGCATCCGCAAACGGCTTTCGGAATAACCTCATGGCTGTTTCTCCCTCCCATATCTACATTTCCCCTCACCTGGACGACGCCGTCTGCTCCTGCGGTGGTCTGATTTACCGGCAGACGCACGGCGGAGAGCGGGTGCAGGTGGTGACGCTGTTCACCGCCGGAATCGAAAACCCCGATGCGCTCTCCCCCACGCTGCGGACCCTGCACAGACTGTGGGGCTTCCTGGAGAGTGATCCCTATCCGGCACGGCGGGCGGAAGACATCGCGGCGTTGGAGATTCTGGGCGCGGATTACCGGCACATCGGCTGGCCGGGTGCCCTGTACCGCCGGTCGCGCAGCGGGCGCTTCCTCTATACGGGGCTGAGCTACTTCGGCTCACCGCCTTATGAAGACCTGCGCCTGCTGGTGAACATCCGCCGCCTGCTGCAAGACCTGCGCCAGCAGCACCCCGACGCCGTCTTCCATATTCCGCTGGGCGTGGGTGGACACGTGGATCACCGGCTGGTCAGACGGGCGGCCCGTGACCTGCCGGGGCCGGTGCACTTCTACGAAGAAATCCCGTATGTCTTGCTGGGCAAAGTCGCGCCCCTTGTCATGCGCCTGCTGTCTATCCTGTCACAGCGCAGCACACGCCTGAACACCATGAGCAGTGGTGGGCACGTCGGATCGCTGATCAGCGCCATTCAGAGCCGCACCAGCCTTCTCGGCGGGCCGCAGCTTGCCCTGCTGGCCAACCGCCCTTCCCGGGGGCGGAAGTGGCAGCCAACGCTGCATCCCATCGATCTGCAGGCCAAATTCGAAGCCGTCATGTGCTACGCCACACAGATCCCCATGCTCTTCGGTACGCTCGAACAGGCACGCCGTGCGCTGGAAACCTACGCCACTTCGATCCGGCGTCACGACCGGACCCCGTATGAGCGGCAGTGGGTGCTCCAGCCGCGCTGAGCATTTCACACGTCCCACGCGATTTTGCAAGTTGATCTATACTGGGGACAGTAACTGCCTGTTGTCCTAGCCGTGAGGAGCAATAATGATGCCCCAGATGATTCGACGGCTGCAATATTTGCTGATTCTGCTTATTCTGGGTGTGGTACTGGCCACGGTTCCGATCGTACTGGCCACGCCGTCCGCACAGGGTTCTGGCCCGGTGGTCATCGTCAATACCGCCTATCTGAATCAGCGCACCGGCCCCGGCCCGCAGTATGTGGTGCAGGGTGTCCACAGCGGGGGTGCGCGGCTGCCTGTCATCGGACGGACGGCAGACCGCAGTTGGTGGGAAGTTGATACC
>JALSTC010000545.1 GCA_026983935.1 Ardenticatenia bacterium | reverse complement strand
ACGGTTGGGCGACGCTGAAGCGGCGCGGCAGGAAGCGCAGGAGGCGGCGGACATCGCGGCAGAAACGGAAGAAGCGCACCGGCTTTACCAGGAGGCGCAGCAGACCCTGCGAAAACTGGAGGAAGAAAGCCAGGAGCGCCAGCGCTTGCAAAATGAACGCCAGCAGCTAGACACTGCTTTGCAGCTTTGCAGGCAGCAGTTGGCGCAGGTTCAGCAGGAGCTGAAAGCGGTTGAAGAAGCGGAAGCGGCTCTGGCAGAATTGAAGCCTCTTGTAGAGAAGCAGCAGGCTCTTGAGGATGACCTGGCACATGCCCGGCAGGATCAGGAAGAGCACAACCGACTGCATGAGCGGCTTGAGCAGTACCGCGGGGCATGGGAGGAACTGCACAACCGTCTGGATGCGGTGGCAGGCCGCCTGGAGGCGGACAACATTATCGTAGCGCCGGAGGTGGCCGGAGAGGCAGTTGCCGATACGCTGGAAGCGTGCGCAAATGCCATGCGCGATCGGGTTGGTGAGTTGGAAAGCGCCGCACAGCGTTTCGGTGATGCACGTGATAGTCTCCTCCAGGCGCAGGAATCACTGGCAGATTTGCAGGCTCAGATTCAGGAGCGGGCTGCACTGCAAAAGCAGCTTGATACACTGGATGCTCAGTGGCAGGAAGTACAGCAGCAGGAGCAGGCTGCCCGGTCGCAGGTGGAACAGATCACCCACGATCTGGAAAAGCTTGCCGGGTACCGCGACATGCTGGCTGAAGCGGATGCCGTGTGCCCCGTGTGCAGGCGACCAATGGACGAACACGCTCGCGCTGAGAGTGAACGCCATTATGCAGATGAGCGCAGACGATTGGAAGCGGCACTTGAAGTGGCAGAAGCTGCTTTTAGGGATGCCCGATCCCGGCGAGAAGCACTGGAAGCAGATCGTGCGGAATTGAATGAAAAACTTGGTGCTCTTCCCACGGAAGCGGCGCTTTCTTCCGCACAACAGCAGGTTGACAGGCTGCAGGAGGAATTCGAGCAGCGGCGTAAAGAGGCTGCCCGGCTGCTGGCGGCGGCGTTGGCCGGGGAACAGGCCTTTGATGATCTGCTGACACAAACACAGGAACGTGTAGCCGCACTCTCCGGAGCAGAGCAGCGTATCGGCGCGATCGAGGCTGAACTGGCGGACCTCCACGATCCCCGCAGGCAGTACGAGCAGGCGGAAGAAAAAGCTGCGCAGCGCGAAGAAGTCGAAACCCGACTCGGCAGTCAGCAGGAGGAATTGGAGACATTACAGACGAAGCTGGACGTGGCCGAAGAACAACTGGCCCCCTATGCTGATCTGGATGATCGCCTGGCTGCCATGCGCGAGCAGCGTGATGTGAACGAGGAGGCCCACCAGCGCTACCTGGCAAAGAAACCGATTGCCGACCAGCTTGCCAGCAGACAGCAGGCCGTGGATTCGCTGCAGGAAGAGCTGGCTGCCCGGCGGGAAGAACTCACCCGGCTGCAGGAACAGTGGGCAGAGCTTGCCTCAGGCTACGATGCCGAAGCACACGAAAAACGCCGTAGCGAGAAAAGTCGCCTGGTAGAACAGCAGACTGAAAATCGCACGCGGTTGGAGGAGCATGAGGAGCAGTTGGAAAAATACCGCCAGAAAGCCGATGAGTTGGAACAGGTGCAGCAGGAGCTGCTTCAGCGCGAACAGGAGGCGGAGCGTCTGGAAACCCGCCAGGAGGCATTCAGCTTCGTGCGGGATGGCATTCGGGCCGCCGGGCCGCAGATTGCCAGGCAGTTGGTGCGGATGATTGCGGAGCGGGCCAACCATATCTTCGGCGATATTCTGGATGATCACAGCCTGGTGCTGAACTGGAGCGAGGATTACGCTGTGACCGTCAACGTTCGCGGCGAAGAGCGCGACTTTGAGCTGCTTTCCGGCGGTGAGCAGATGGCGGCAGCCATGGCAATCCGGCTGGCACTGCTGACCCAGCTTGCGGATGTCCGGTTTGCCTTTTTCGATGAGCCAACCACTAATCTGGACGAAACGCGCCGCAGACATCTGGCAGAAAGCCTGAGCAATATTCAGAGTTTGCACCAGATATTCGTGATCAGCCATGACGATACGTTCGAACAGGACAGCTACCACGTGATTCAGGTCTACAAGGAAAATGGCGTCAGCCAGGTGGAGATCATATGACTCCGTTATACGCCGATCGTGTCGCTGCGGCACTCTCTGCCAGAGGCGACGATTTCAAAGATGCGCAGAAAGATTTGCAGGCTAATCTGCAGGCGCTGCAGGAGGCACTTGATGAGTTCAGTGTGATGTCCAGCGTAGAGGTGGATGCCCTGATCAGCGAGGTCGGGCGTCCCGGTGCTAGAACGACCACTGAACAGGATGACCTGCCGTTCATCGTGCCTTTTGGTGGCCGCTGGGATCATCACCGGGAAGCGCGGGAATGGGCCGCGGAAATGCTTTCCAACGTAACAACCTTTGCCGCGGATGGCTCGCAGATATTCCCCAGTACGGAAATGTCCATCCCGGTTGGGCTGGTGCAGATCGGCTGGTTTGAAAATCCGCATGACGGTGCAGGAAGCTATATCAAAGATGTCCAGGTGGAAGTGCTCACGCCGGATGATCTGGACGAACAGTTTGAGCCTGGCTATGCCGAGCGTGAAATAGAATGGCGGCGGTTTTATGGCGAGGTGCGGCGCACGATTGCCTTTATGGAGGCCCATGCCGGACAGCCTGCATTGGCCTTTTTCGATGGTTCGCTTATTCTTTCCTTTGTGCATACCATGCGGGAAGCCCGCCAGCGTCACTACATTCAGGCCATCAATCGCCTGATTGATGCTTCTGAGGCGACAGGTGTACCGCTGGTCGGCTACGTGGACACCAGTCATGCCGCTGATTTGACGACCTTGCTGACTTATACCACGCGGTACAGGGGCGGGCGTGTCGGTGATGCTGCTTTGCTGCGCATGCGCATGCAGTGGGGTGACCGCTGCCGCCTGTTCGTCTGCAGCCGGGATGATGAGGTGACCGACAATGCGTATTACGAGCGGGTGGTTTTCACTTATCTGAAGAGCACCAGGACAAACCCGCCAGCCCGTATTGAGCTGCCGCGCTGGATTTTCGAGTCCGGGCAGCATGAATGGGTGCTGGACATCGTGCGGGCAGAGTGTGTGGTTGGTGTTGGCTATCCATATCCCCTGGAAACAGCAGATGCCGTGGCTGTGCTGTCCATGCAAGATCGCGAACGGTTCTACCGGTTGTTTCAGGAATTCGCTGATCGTCATAATATAGCCGTGCGCTACAGCCGCAAAGCACTACACAAGCGCAGACGACGTGTATAGGGAGGTGGCTGGTGACGTTATCGCTGGGGAAGATTGTTAAGTCGAATGGGCATACCGATTATGTGTGCCAGATTTACGGCGTCCACGAAGTTGACGTCGTGCCGCAGCCGGACAATTATGCACTGGGGACGTTTGTCAGTGTGGAGCTGACAGGCAAACACGCAGGATATCTGGTCGGCCTGATCTATGATACCGTCCTGCTGAATCCGGACTTTGGCCGCCTGGGGCCGCGCCTTTCACCGGAGCGTGAGTTGATGAGCTTCGCGCCAGATTACTTGAATGAGCGGGCGGTGCTGGTGGGTATCAATGCCATCGGTCGGATAGATGGTGAGGGACGTGTCTATCAGGGCGTGCCGCTGCTGGCTGCCAACAGTGATGCGCTGGTGCAGCAGATGACAGTGGAACAGATACAGGGGTTTCACATGGGGGCGGACGGCTTGAATCTGACCTATCTGCCGGTGGTCGTTCAGCAGGATAGCCCGTTGGCTTACCATCTCGCCCGTACGGTGCTGGCTCAACTGGCCGATCTGCTGCCGGACTATCAAACCGAACTGGCTGTGCTGGCCGATGACCTGAACTGGCGGACACAGATCGGGCCGATGGGAGGTATGCAATGAATCAGCCCTTGGGACGTGCCAAAGGGCCGGGGCCAACGCCCCACAGTTTTCTGTTTGTCTCGCCGGATGTCGAGCAGCGGCTCAAAGTCGGAGAGTTTATCACTTATGAGGCTTCTGTTGATGGAACATGGCAGACCATTCTGGCGCGGGTGATCGAACGCCGCCCGCTGCGCCTGTATCCCGACGCGTTTTCCGGCGATCCGCAGATCGATCCGAATCACGTGGCTGCCATTGTTGGTTACAGCGGCAGAACCAGCGAACTGTTCGAAATTACAGCGGAAGTGATTGGCTACTATGACGCTGACCTGCGTGATTTCATCAATCCCCGTGTGCCGCCACATGTCGGCACGCCGATCATGCTGGCGGAGGATGAATACCTGTCCATGGTGCTCAGCCGGGTGCAGCCCGGTGAAGTCGGCGCGGCGACGATCGGCTGGCTGCTCAGCCGTGCCCGGGGCGAAGTGCCTATCGCCATTGATGTGGGGGCGGTCGCCAGCACCCATCTGGCGATCATCGCCAGCACTGGTGCAGGCAAGAGCTATACCGCCAGTGTATTGATCGAGGAAATGCTCAAACCCAACAACCGGGCAGCGGTGCTGGTGATTGATCCGCATGGTGAATATGACACGTTGGCCGAATTGGCCAATCACAAAGCGCTGGGCAGCAAACGCTACCGTCCGGAAGCGCGTATCTACAGGCCCGGCGATGTGAAAATCCGGGTTGGAGCGCTGGAGCAGGGCGATCTGCGCTATCTGCTGCCCAACGTTTCGGAGCGCATGAGCTATGTGCTCGGACGGGCTTACCGGCGGGCACAGCAGATGAGCCGCAGCCGGAGTCAGCAGGAAGATCGCTGGACGCTGAATGAACTGGATGAAGCGATTCAGCGGGAAGGTGAGAACGAAGAAGATTCCTTTGATCGTGGATCGGCCAACGCACTTTTATGGCGCTTGCGCAGTACAATCAAAACCGGGCGCGACCAGATTTTTGATGATCAGGAGCAGACTCCGCTTGATGAACTGTTCCGGCCCGGGCGCTGCACGGTGATGCAGCTCAGTCAGGTTGAAGCCCGGCAGCAGCAGGTCATCGTGGCGGCGCTGCTGCGGCGCATTTTCAATGCCCGCCTGCGCACCAAGAACAACAGCGTTGATGCTGGTGATGATTACTATCTGCCATATCCCGTGTTCATTCTCATCGAGGAAGCACATAATTTCGCCCCCGCCGGGGCAGATATTGTCACGACGGGTATCCTCAAGAAAATTCTGGCAGAGGGCCGCAAGTTTGGCGTCGGCGTGGGATTGATCAGTCAGCGCCCCGGCAAACTCGACCCGGACGTGCTGTCACAGTGCAATACACAGTTCTTGCTGCGCATCGTCAATCCGGTTGATCAGGCTCGTGTCCGCGAGAGTGTGGAAAGTGTTGGACGCGATCTATTGAACGAACTCCCTGCGCTGACCAAGGGGCAGGCGATCATTTCCGGTATGGCGGTGAATACCCCCGTGCTTTGCCACATCCGGCGGCGTCATACCCCCCATGGGGGAGAAGACATTCCCGCGCCGGAAGAGTGGGTTGCCTACTTTGACGATGCGCATGAGCAGATGCGCCAGCGAGATGCAGCGCCGCTGCAGCAGCCTCGACGCCGTTCGCGTTTGTTCAAGAAAGAGTGACAGTGGCGCATACGGCCAATGGGCGGTTTTATACCCATTGGCCGTATGCCTGTTGGCTGCCCGGGACACGCTCATCTTGAGCACCGCCGGGATTTGTGTCACTGCTGTGCACCGGAAGGCTCTCAAAAGAGGTACATTTGGGAAACCATCACAAAAGTGCCCCTTTCTGTTTGTATGTTTTGCCACATTTTCGGCAAAATGCAGTCCCATCTTCTCGCAGTCTACAACATGACAGGCGCTCCATTTTTCTTTTAGGATAAAGTAAATCCTTGAACCCTGAAGCCGGAGCGCTTCAGCACAGACAGAAACTACAGAGACCTGTGGCGTTCCCCGGCATTGGATGCCGTCGGGCGTCTGTTTTATGGCAGTGGCGGGCAGGAGTAGCCGCTGCTCTTTTGGCCTCTCCCGCGGCTGCATCACAGCGGCATTTTGAGGAGGAGATTATGCCGGAAATTCCGCATGTGCGTACAGATACCCCGGCCCATGCGCCCTTTGGCACGGAGCACGATGCCTGCGCACTGTTGGTCAGCGTCCGTAAGCGCGGTGAAAGCACACATGGCACGCTCAAGCGCGCCCTTCGTGCGCTGGCCCAGATGGGCCATCGCACCGGGCTGGTCAATGGTGAGGGGGATGGCGCAGGTGTTCAAACGGACATCCCGCGCCAGTTATGGGCAAAACAATTGAGTCAGGCCGGGCTGCGTTCATCTCTGGCGACCGATCCGCGATTCTGGGTCGGTCACTGTTTTATCCCGCCCGGGGAAGATCGTTCGGCGTTGCTTGATCAGATGAGTCGGCGATTCAATGAAGCCGGTCTGAGTTTGCTGCTGGATCGGCCCGGACGCATCCGTCCGGAGGTGCTCGGGCCGCAGGCGCGTGCAGAGATGCCGACCTTCTGGCAGTTCGCCGGGTACGCCGACGGTGACAACGTGGAGGCACGGCTTTTCGAAGCGCAGGTTGCTCTGGAACAGACTCTGCCTGTTCACTTTGCGTCGCTCAGCTCATTCAATGTGGTCTATAAAGCGCGGAGTTCTGTGGAAGTGCTGCCGCGTTTCTATCCCGATCTGCAGGATCGTCAGTTTGATACCGCCATCGCACTCTGCCATGCTCGCTATTCGACCAATACGGCCTCCAGCTTTGAGCGCGTGCAGCCCTTTGCACTGCTGGGACACAATGGAGAAATCAATACGATCCAGCGCTTTCGGCATGAGGCCGCGCAGCTTGGCGCGTGGTTTGCGCCGGATAACTCCGACTCGCAGGACGTGGATCGGATGCTGCACACATTATGTGTCAAGCATGGATTCAGTCTGATTGAGGCGATGGAAATGATCTTCCCACCGGTGCCGTATGAGATCGATCATATGCAGCCGGACATGCAGCGGGTCTATACATGGCTGCGGCAGGTATTTGGCCCGTATGCCCAGGGGCCAGCGGCGATTGTCGCGCGTTATGGCGATACGGTCGCCTCTAGTGTGGATGCCCTCGGACTGCGCCCGCTGTGGTTCATTGAAACGGAGAAAGAGTTCGTCCTGAGTTCTGAGCGAGGTGTGGTTCCTCTGGACCACGTGGTGCGAGACGCCCGTCCTCTTGCGCCCGGCGAAAAAGTTGCTCTACATGTGATACGGGGGCGCGGTGTTGAGGTCTTTGACCATGCGGATATCCGGCACTTTGTCACGGGGCGCGTCTTTCGCCGCGAATCATCGTCTTTCACCGGGCGCTATCGCGATGATCGAGATGACGGGCAGCAGCCTGACATATCACCACTGCCAGGAGCGCCCGCCGTGCCGCGCGAGCGTCAACCGGGTAGGGTGGGACGTGCCGTCACCGCCGTTGACGTTCTTCCCCGCCTCTCGGCCCCGGTGACGGTGGCGCCTCAACCTGCCGGGAATGCCCCCTGGCAGTTGCCTGATGCGAGTCGGGTAGATACGGTTGTACTCGCGGCGGCGGGTTGGAACCGTGAGCATTTGCGCGAAATCGAGGCCCTGGCGGCGAGCGGCAAGGATCCGGTGGGTTCGCTGGGGCATGACGCTCCTCTGGCGGCGCTGAGCCGCAACCGTGTGAATCTGGCTGACTATTTTAAGGAAACTGTTGCCGTCGTTACCAATCCCTCCATTGATCGAGAGCGAGAGTCCGAAGTTTTCTCTACACGGACACTTGTCGGTGCGCGGCCTCCTATTGGTGCCGTTCCGGAAGAGCATGACCTGCTGATTGCGTTGGAAACGCCACTGCTGTCGGGCGGACATCCTTTGCTGGGGGATGCTGCTGTCGCTCAGCGGGTTGCAGAAGCACTCGGCACGCTGAGTATCGAAACCCTGTTGGGGTACTTTGCTTCACGGTCTGCTGTGCTGACCCTCGGCGTTCAGCCTGAGGAAGACGTCCAGGCAGCATTGGAGAGGCTGGCAAAAGGGGCCGTAGAAGCTGTCCGCCATGGCGCGCAGTGCCTGGTGCTGGATGACAGCCGGACACTTCAGGACGGGCTGAACTGGCTGGACCCCCATCTGGCGACGGCCTATGTTGACCGTGCCTTGCGCCAGGTTGAAGTTGAAGAAGAAGGCAATCTGCGCCGCCGGACAGGATTGATTGTCCGAAGCGCCAGCATACGCACTCTGCATGATCTGGTGCTGTTGTATGGCTTTGGCGCCGATGCTGTGAATCCATATGCCATGCTGGCGGTGGCGATCCATGCCGATAAGCCGCGCAAGACCCTGACTGATCCCGATCAGATGGCGGAGACCCAGACCCGGCTGCTGCGGACGCTGACCATTGGGCTGGAAAAGGTCATTTCTACAATTGGCTGCCATGAACTGCGTGGCTACGGGAGGGCTTTCAGCGCCATCGGCCTGGCCCCAGATGTGGCCGAAGCACTGCAAACGCCCAACTATTTTGGCAGGCCAGGCATCGGCTTGACGTGGCAGCGGTTGAATGAGGAGGCTCGCCGGCGCGGCATGGAACTGCGTGGCGAAGCGAAGGCGGCGCTCGCCCGCGTGGACCGCCTGTACCCTAAATTCTATAAGAAAGCACAGGCTGTTGCCCATGGCGAACTGACGATGGATGAATTCATCGAGGCCTACCGTTCGCTGACGGTAAACCTGCCGGTCGCCCTGCGGCATGTGCTGGATTTCAAGCAGATTGATTCTCCTGCTGAGCCATCCGATGTCAGCATCGGCGTCGGGCAGCACGACATGCCCGTGTTGATCAGTGCGATGTCTTTTGGTTCGCAGGGTGAGCTGGCCTATCGTGCCTACGCGGAAGCAGCAAAGCGGCTCAACATCCTGTGTATCAATGGGGAAGGCGGTGAACTGCCCGATATGATGGGGAAGTACACGTCCAATCGGGGCCAGCAGGTGGCGTCTGGGCGCTTTGGCGTCAACGCCGCATTTTTGAATTCCGCCAGCGTGATTGAGATCAAGATTGGGCAGGGGGCCAAGCCGGGCGAAGGGGGCATGCTGCCTGCTTATAAGGTCTCACCGGAGGTGGCGAGTGCCCGCCGGACGCCGCCCTTTGTCCCGCTGATTTCCCCTTCGAACAATCATGATATTTACTCGATTGAGGACCTGGCTCAACTTGTGGAGGAACTGAAGACCGTCAACCCCCGTGCCCGCATTTCGGTGAAAGTGCCCGTTGTGCCCGGAATTGGCATTATTGCGGTAGGGATTGCCAAAGCCGGTGCGGATATTATCAATCTGACCGGCTATGATGGCGCGACCGGTGCGGCCCGACGTCATGCCCTGCAGTACGTGGGGCTGCCAGCCGAGGTCGGGGTGATTCAAGCGCATCGTGCACTGATTGACGCAGGGCTGCGTCACCGGGTCGAACTGTGGTGTGATGGTGGGATGAAGACCGGCGCTGACGCAATGAAGATGATCTTACTTGGCGCGAACCGCGTGGGATTTGCCACTATGGCAATGGTGGCAGTTGGCTGTACGATCTGCCGTAAGTGCCACGAAGGCCAGTGTCACGTGGGGATCACGACCCACATCAAGACGGTCGAAGAAGCGAAGCAGAAGGGCCTGAAGAGCTTCGTGCCCCGTGACTACGATCGTGCCGTGGAAAACATTGTGCGCGTGTTCGGTGTGATCGGGGAGGAGCTGTGCCGTCTGACCGCCCGGTTGGGCGCGCAGAATCTGCAGGAGCTGGTTGGCCGCGCCGATCTTCTGGAACAGGTGCAGGCTCAGGATCGAATTGACCTGTCACCCATGCTGGAACACATCCCGGTCAGGCGGCGCACAGGAACAGATGCTGGCGTCGGGCGGCGGCTGACCCGTCCGCGCAACAACCTCACCAAGACGATCACCGATCAGGTGATTGAAGCCGTCCTGGACGATGAGCCGGTAATCACATACCAGGATGAGGTGATGGCCTATGACCGCGTGCTTGGTTCGCACCTGGCCGGTGAGATTGTGCGCAATGACGATCTGGCCAGGCAGATTGAATGCCTGCATCTGAATTTCGGCCCATCGTCTATCGGGGGCAATGGATTTGCTGCCTGGGTGACGGAAAAAATGGATGTCCTGATCGAAGGCGGCGTTCAGGATGGTGCGGCAAAGAGCGCCAACGGTGGGCGAGTGGCTGTTATGAAGGGGCTTAATCATGATGGCGTACGGTTAGACGGCAGCGTTGGCAAGAGCTTTGCATATGGCGCACAGCGAGGTTTACTCATCGTCCAGGGGGATGCCGATTCGCGGGCCTGTATTCGCCTCTCGGGGGCTGATGTGGTTTTTGGCGGCGAGATCACGACGCCAATTGACGATTCGCTTGGTGTGACAGGTGTGCATGCCAACCTGAAGGGCTTTGCCTGTGAGTATATGACTTCTGGTCGCGTTCTGATCATGGGTGATCCGGGGCCATATGCATTCGCCGGTATGACGGGCGGTGTGGTATACCAGTACCTCACGCCGGAGATGGGCTTTGACCATGTCGCGTTGGAGCGCCGCATTGCTCGCGGGGCA
>JALSTC010000544.1 GCA_026983935.1 Ardenticatenia bacterium | reverse complement strand
ATACAGGATACCTGATATTTGCACGGGCGCTGGCGGCAAGCCTTGAAGATGCAGCCAATGATTCCACCGCGGAGAATCAAGAAAAGGGGGCCTGAAAGCCCCCCTCTGCCGGTATCCAGGGATGCCGGAAGCTGCGTTATTCAGCTTCTTCTTCCTCGGCCTTGCCGCGCTTGATCACCTCAACGCTCTCGGCTTCGGCTGCAACTTCTTCAGCTTCCTCGGCTTCCTCTTCTTCCGTGGCCTTCGTCGCATATTCTGTGCGCACCAGCACTTCTTCCGGATCCGCCAAAACTTCAACGTTCTCCGGCACCTGCAGGTCAGCAACAGTCAGGAAATCACCGACCTCAACCAGATTCGATAGATCGAGCACCAGCTCGTGGGGGATGTTCCCCGGCAGACATTCGACCTCGATCACGTTGGCACGGGTGATCAGGATCGCCTCGCCGCTGTGCACGGCCTGCGACTCACCGATCAGCGTAATGGGCACTTCGGTCGTGATCCTGGTATCCATGGCAACGGCGTAGAAATCCACATGAAGCACGTCGCCCTTCAAAATGTCGCGCTGCACATCACGCACCAGAACGTTGTATGATTCGCCGCCAACATTCAGCGCGATCACCGAAGTACCACCCGCCTGCCGCAGCGACTGCTTCAACTGCCCGCGCGGCACCTGAATCTGCACCGATTCCATCTTAGGGCCGTAGACAACTGCCGGGATCATGTCTTGTGCCCGCAGATGCCTGACCTTCTTGCCAACCGTGGTGCGCGGCTGGGCTTCCAGCGTAATTGTTTCAGCCATTGTAGTTTACTGTCTCCCTGATTAATGAGCTGCTGATTCTGCTACCGAGAGGCAGGTTTTCCCCAACCTGCCAGTTTGATAAACAATCCAATCACCAATCCCAGGGCGAGCGCTCCCCGCCAGTCCAGGAGCGGGCGAACTGAGCCGGTGACATGGCGGGCCAGCAGAACACCCACAAAGGGCGTCCCCTGCACATGCATTTCATCGCTCACAAGCACCCCCGCCCCGCCTTTCGAAAGCGACACCTGACGGGCCTGCACAGCACCGACACCGCTGAAGTGCATGTTCACCTGCTGCGCACGCAGAGCACCTACTGCACTGGCCTGAGCGTCGGCGCGCTCCGTCTGCACCTGTCCCAGAGCGCTAAGGTGAGCCACAATCGAATCGGCCCGTGCCGTCTGCACCGCGCTGGATTCCAGCGACAGTGTACCCGCATCGAGGTGCTCAAAAACGGCCTGCTCCGCCCGGGCAATAGAATCGGACTGATGAGAATTGGTATTACTCATGATTGACCTGTCGGGTCTCAACATCAAGAGATGCCGGATAGCCAGCCACGCAATTTTAGCGACCCCGCCCCGCCCCGTCAATCCCGATTCATGCATGTGAGAAGATACACAGCGAAGATGATGCCCAATCCGCCTCTGCCGTGTATACTCTTCGTGGTTTTCTGGGCTGAAGACGGGATCGCACAGTGGATCAGTCACTGCACACACTTATTCAGGAAATACACGCCTCGCCGGTACAGGCAACGCTCGTTGTCAGCGGAGGCGGCAGTCAGGCGCTGGCCTGGCTGTTAAGCGTTCCCGGCGCAACACGTACTGTGCTGGAGGTCACCCTGCCCTACAGCTACCCCGCCTTCGAGCGCTTTCTGGGGTTTCGCCCTCAACAGTTTGTGTCCCATGAAACGGCGATCCAGATGGCGCAGGTCGCCTATCGGCGGGCGCGGCTGCTGGCCGCCGAAGGAACACCCTCTATCGGCCTGGCCTGCACCGCCACGCTGATCACCGACCGCCCCAAACGCGGCGCGCACCGCTTCCATATTGCCGTGCGGGATGAGCAGGGCATCGCCACCTATTCCGCCATCCTGACAAAGGGACTACGCGACCGTGCCGGTGAGGAAAACATCGTCAGTCGGGTTGTGCTCCTGGCGCTGGCCCGAAGCTGCGGCCTTCAAGACGAGGTGCACATCGGTCTGTTCCCCAACGAAACGCTGCAAACCGCTTATCAGGACGATCCCGATCTGGTGCTGCGTGTGCTGCGGGGCCAGCTTCCGGCGGTTGTCGTGGACATGAATCGACAGGTCAGCACAACGCTGCCACAGGGCGTGGCCATCCTGCCGGGAGCGTTCAATCCCCTGCATGGTGGTCACCTGCAGTTGGCGCACATTGCCGGGCAAATCCTGAATCTACCCGTCTATTATGAGCTGTCCGTACACAATGTAGACAAGCCCCCACTGCAGGAAGCGGATGTCCGCCAGCGGCTGGCCCAGTTCTTCGGACGGGGAACGGTCGTGGTGACCACCGCCCCACTATTTGAACAAAAAGCGGCGCTCTTCCCCAACAGTGTGTTCATCGTCGGCTACGACACAGCGACACGCCTGGTCAGCCCCCGATACTACCATAATGACGAGCAGGAGATGCTGGCTTCGCTGCAGCGGATCAAAGCGGCAGGCTGTCGCTTCCTGGTAGCAGGACGGCTGCATGAGGGCCGATTCTGCACGCTGGCCGATGTGCCGATTCCGGCGGATTACAGCGACATGTTTACGGCCATTCCGCCGGAACTCTTCCGGGCGGATATTTCATCAACCGAACTGCGCAGCCGCTACGCCGAGGTCTCCACCGGCATCTAGCCGGTTCACGCCAATTGAGGACAACAACACGATGAGATGGATCGCAAACAATCCACAGTTAGCTGCCTGGTACCGCGCCAGCCGTCCCCGCACACTGACGGCCACTTATGCGCCGCTGGGTCTGGCTGCCGTGATTGCGCTGGATGAAGGCGTCTTCGATCTCGGCCTGTTCCTGCTGGCATTGATCGGTGCGCTTCTGCTGCAAATCGCGGCCAACCTGATCAACGAATACGCCGATTATCGGCGCGGCGCAGATGCGCTCAAAGAAGCCGGGCAGGGCATGATTATCAAGAATGCGGTGCTCTCAGCCGACAGAGTGCTGTGGGGAGCCATCGTAACCGTGCTTGCCGGGTCGCTGATCGGCCTTTTTCTGGTCACACAGAGCGGCCCGCTGCTGCTCTGGATCGGGCTGGGGGGCGTACTGGTCGTGATTCTGTATACTGCAGGACCGCTGCCGCTGGCTTATGTAGGCCTCGGTGAGATCGCCGTGTTCATCTTCATGGGGCCGCTGATGGTGCTGGGCACCTATTACACGGTGGGACGTGGAGCTGTCAGCGTGACGCCGCTGTTGGCGGGGCTGCCGATCGGATTCATGGTAGCAGCCATCCTCCACGCCAACAACATCCGGGATATGGAGGCCGACCGCGCCGCCAACAAACACACGCTGGCCGTGCTTTTTGGCTTACGCTTTGCGCGTGCGGAGTACATCTTTCTGACTGCGGGGGCCTATGTTGTCCTCGCCTTCCTGGTGATCGCGGGCGTAATACCCTGGGCGACGTTGATCACACTGGTTACCGCTCCTGAAGCATACAGACTGATCCGCATCATCACCTCAAGTGCCGACACCATGCTGCTGCACCAGGCGCAGGGACGCACAGCACGGCTGCATGGTCTGTTCGGCCTGTGGCTGGTGATCGGCTGGCTGCTTGACCTTGCACTGCGGGGCCTGCTGGCAGCATAGCAGCGGCTACCCCTCCGGAAACATCATGCGCCACAACACGGTGGGGAATGTCTCGCTGTAGAACGTCAATACCACTTCATCGCCCCCTGCTGGCAGCGAGGAAAAATCGCTGGCCCGGAGTGTGAGCAAACAGGCCGCGGCCAGCCGCCCCTCAGCGCCGGGGATATTGGTTCCCGCCACACAGGTGAAATCACCAGCACCGGCGTCCAAATCCACCAGACGGCGTTCCAGACCATTCGCCCCGCCCTGGTCAACCAGCCGGATATGCAGACCATCAGAAAACGCGGGTGGGCTGGTTTCGTCAATGGAGCCATCTGGCGCGGTTGTCTCAAAAATGAGCGCCACGTCCGCCCCATCCACACGGATCATGCGCACATCGGTTACACAAATCTCCGCGCCGCAGGTTGGCGGCACACCTGCACTGCCACAGGCCGTCAGGAACGCTGCAGCCACTATCAGTGGAAAAAGAAGTCGTCGGCTTACCATATTTTTGCTCATCCCTTGCCCGGCGATTTTCCCGCCGCTGTTTTATCCGGTCACACCACACAATCATTTCTAACCGATTTTATATGGATTGCCCATTGCATTATTCCAGATTATGCTGTATAGTTATTTTAGGTTAGCCTAAATCGTTACTGAGGATATAGAAAATATGGCAGTGACCGTACAAACACTCGATACCCTGGCTCCCGGCCAGAAGGCCGTTGTGAAGGACCTCGCCGTTGAGGGGCTGGAACGGCGCCGCTTGATGGATCTGGGAATCCTGCCGGGAACGGTCATTGAGCCAGAATTGAAAAGCCCGCTGGGTGACCCAACGGCCTATCTGGTACGAGGGACACTGATTGCGCTGAGGCGTGAGCAGGCCAGACATATCCATGTTGTACCGTTGGAGGAAGAACAAGATGAACACTGACGCTGTCATGCCAAAAGCTGCCTGTGCGACCTGCTCTCTGGCACAAAATGCGCGCCTGATCAAACTCGGTATTGAGACCGGGGGATGGGATTATGTCGTGGCCCTGGCCGGTAATCCCAACACTGGCAAGAGCACCGTCTTCAATGCCGTGACCGGCCTGCGACAGCATACCGGCAACTGGCCGGGCAAGACGGTTACCAGAGCCGAGGGCGGCTTCATTTACGATGGCAAGCGCTATAAACTGGTCGATCTTCCAGGCACGTACTCGCTGCTTTCCACAAGTGTGGACGAAGAAATCGCCCGCGATTTCATCCTGTTCGGCCAACCGCACGTGACCGTTGTCGTGGTGGATGCCACACGGCTGGAACGCAATCTCAATCTGGTGCTGCAGATTCTGGAGATCACCGACCGGGTGGTCGTCTGCCTGAACCTGATGGATGAAGCGGAGCGGCATGGAATCAAGGTAGATGACCGGGCGCTGGCACGTGACCTCGGCGTGCCGGTCGTACCGACGGTGGCACGACGTGGCGAAGGCATTCCCGAACTGCTGGCCGCGATTGCACAGGTGGCCTCCGGTGAATACGCTACTCGCCCGCACCGCATCCGGCACCTTGATCCTGAGGTGGGTCAGGCGGTCGAACGGCTGACCAGGGAAATCGAAAAGACATTCAAGGGGCTACCCAATGCCCGCTGGGTTGCCATGCGCCTGCTGGAGGGTGATGAACGAATCATTGAAGCCGTCCGCAAGCATGAGCTTGGCGAGCTGGCCCCGGCAGCAGAAATGGCATCAACAATGCAGCCTGCACTGGAGACAGCGTAATGACAGATAAAGCCATGCCGCCGG
Organism: Ardenticatenia bacterium; assembly: GCA_026983935.1. Lineage (GTDB taxonomy): Bacteria > Chloroflexota > Anaerolineae > Aggregatilineales > Ch27 > JALSTC01. Next base: position 5,217 of record JALSTC010000544.1, on the reverse strand, counting down.
ATTCCCCGGACCCGCTCCTTGATATGGCCGACTCCCTGCGCCAGGAAGTCGGCCCCGATTTTCATGACCGTCTGGTGGAATCGATCTACACCGACGCCAGTCAGATTGCCTCACATACCGTCACGCATGACGGCGAGCGCGGTCGCTTCTACTGGGATCGCACGCTTGACCGTCTTCTGACCAGCCGAACATGGGGCTTTCCCATCATGGGGCTGATGCTTATGGCCGTCTTCTGGCTGACCATCAGCGGCGCAAATGTCCCTTCGGCCATGCTGGCCGACCTGCTGATGGACAAAGTTTACAATGCTCTGCACGGGGCGGCGTCCGCCCTCAGCCTGCCCTGGTGGCTGTCCGGCTTCGTGATTGACGGCATGTATCTGGCAACTGCCTGGGTTGTAAGCGTCATGCTGCCGCCAATGGCCATCTTCTTCCCACTGTTCACGCTGCTGGAAGACTTCGGCTATCTCCCGCGAGTGGCCTTCAACCTCGATCGCCTCTTCCACAGAGCCGGTGCACATGGTAAGCAGGCACTTTCCATGATGATGGGCTTCGGCTGCAATGCGGCGGGCGTGATCTCGACCCGTATTATTGACAGCCCCCGGGAACGTCTGATCGCTATCATCACCAACAACTTCTCGATCTGCAACGGCCGCTGGCCAACATTGATCTTGATGGGGACGATCTTCATCGGCGCGACAGCGCCGCCCGCCCTGGCCAGCTTTGCTGCAGCGGCAAGCGTGGTCACCATCGCCGTACTGGGCATCATTCTGGCCCTGGGCGTCTCATGGTTCCTTTCCAGGACATGGCTCAAAGGGGAAACCTCAGCTTTCAGCCTGGAGCTGCCCCCCTACCGCCCACCGCAGATCCTGCAAACGCTCTATACTTCGGTCATTGACCGCACATTGATTGTGCTGTGGCGAGCTGTGGTGATGGCCGCGCCGGCGGGTGCGATCATCTGGCTGTTGGGCAATATCACGCTGGGTGATGCCAGCTTGGCGGTGCACCTTGTCCAACTGCTGAATCCGATCGGCCTGCTGTTCGGATTGAACGGCGTGATTCTGGTCGCTTACGTGCTTGCTATCCCTGCCAACGAGATCGTGATTCCCACGATCCTGATGCTGACGCTGATGGTCAGTGGATCGGATGCTGTGCAGGCCGGTGTCATGATCGAGATGGAAGACCAGACACAGGTCTACAACGTGCTGGTCAACATGGGCGGCTGGACACTCCTCACCGCGATCAACCTGATGCTGTTCAGCCTGATCCACAACCCCTGCAGCACGACCATCCTGACCATCTGGAACGAGACAAAAAACCTGCGCTGGACAACAGTGGCCACACTTCTACCGCTGGGTCTGGGGTTCGCCGTGACCTTCCTGACCGCAACAGTCGCCCGGCTGTTTGGCCTGGTCTGAGAGCCGGGGCAATCACAACTGGGGCAGCCGGTGTTTGGGATCAGCCACAGATGAGGATGCAGCGGCAGCCCTTGCACCGAATGAAAAGCAGTCCCTCCACCTGTGGCGAAGGGACTGCTGGTAGATGCTGCAGCCGACGCACCGACGGACCCTGGACACCATAAATCCCAACACCATACTCTTTCCTTCTCATCAGTGCCTGCCGAAAGCATGCAGTCCTTTATTCTAACTAAATTGACTCCACCGGCTTTTTGCATTATAGTAATTGTGAATTGGTATATACCAATATAGACCAGGTGGCGGGCCGTGGAACTCCAACCAGATTCGCCTACTCCACTCTATATACAAATCCGCGACTATCTTCGGATGCAAATCCAGACCGGCGTTTATGCTGTGGGCTCCCGTTTACCCTCAGAGCGCGAGCTGGCCGACAGGCTCAACGTCAGCCGGATGACTGCCCGGCAGGCGCTGCAGGCATTAACCCAGGAAGGGCTGGCCTATTCCAAAGTTGGGAAAGGTACCTATGTAAGTCCAACTAAAATTGATCAGGACCTGCAAACCCTGGTCAGCTTTAGCGAAGAGTGCAAGCGACTCAATTTGACTCCCAGCAGCCGGGTGCTTAAAGCCACCGTTCAGCCTGCAGATCGGTCTATCGCGGAGCGGCTGCAGATCGCACCAGGCACGGAGATTGTCCTGTTAAAGCGCATACGTCTGGCAAATGGTAAGCCTCTGGCTTTAGAGACCGCCCATCTGGATCACCATCTGTGTCCGAACATCCTTCAAAAGCATGATTTTAATCGCGAATCGCTGTACGAGGTCCTGCGGGAAGAGTATGGCTGGGTGCTTGTCTGGGCCGAACAGATCATCGAAGCCAGACTGCCTAATGCAGCAGAGCGACAGCTCCTGGGTCTCAATCAAGAAACACCTGTCCTGAGCATCATCCGCGTGACATTCAGTAAACAGGACAGGCCCATAGAGTTTGTGACCTCTGTTTATCGGGGAGATCAGTACCATCTTCATACTGTTCTCCGCTACAGCGCGAAATGAGGGCTTCAAGAATGTCACATGCTCAATTAAGCGGCGCGAAGGCCTATATGGATGCAGTGCTGACCACACTCGACAGGGTGATGCAAGATGAGCTTGAACTCATTGATCGGGCAGTCACATCAATTGTGGAGACAATTCGTAAAGACGGCATGATCTATCTGTTTGGCACCGGTCATTCGCATATGCTGGCCGAAGAAGGGCATTTTCGGGCTGGCGGCATCGCGCCGGTCTGTCCGATTCTCAGTGCCAGTCTGATGCTCCACGAGTCGGCTTCAACCGGGACAAAGCTGGAGCGCACAACAGGATTGGGGCCTGTCATTCTGTCTCGTTATAACCCCTCCCCCGATGATGTGCTGGTCGTTTTTTCCAACAGCGGCGTAAATGCAGTTCCTGTGGAGATAGCTCTGGCAGCAAAAGAAATCGGCATGACCGTGATCGCGGTGGTATCGCTGGCGTATGCCCGCCAGGCACCGCTCAGTTCGCTGGGCAAGAAGCTGCCAGATGTCGCGGACATCGTCATAGACAATCATGGCCCGCCCGGTGATGCACTGGTTGAAGTCAGTCAAACAGGTCTGCGTGCCGGGCCAATCTCAACAATCGCGGGAGCATTCATTCTAAATGCCATCCTTGTGGAAGCAGTGGCGCGCATCGCGCAGGAAGATCAGTTTCTGCCCGTTTACATCAGCGCGAATATCCCCGGCGCTAACGAACATAACGCGCGTTTACTGAGTCGTTACCGTACACGGAATCCGCACCTGTAATCGAAAGCAGCAAAAAGCCATGGGCTACGTGATAGGGGTTGATCTGGGAGGCACAAAAATCGCGGCTGCACTGGTGGCCCGTGATGGAACTATCGCCGCTCAAGCTCGACGCTCCACGCATGTTGAAGAAGGGGTTGATGCAGTTATCGAGCGCATCGTGGATTGCATTCACGAGTTGGAAGCACAGGCAAGTCATCCGATCGTTGGCCTGGGAATTGGCGCAGCAGGCATGACAGATAGCAAGCGGGGCGTGATCGTCATGGCCTCTAACTTGAAGTGGCAGGATGTTCCGCTTCGCGATCTGCTTGCTGCACGGTTAGGCCGCTCCTGGACACAACCCATTCAAGTGGATAAAGACACCAATGCTGCCGTGCTGGGAGAAATGCTCTACGGCGCGGGGCGCGGGGCAAAGCACCTGCTTTACGTAACGGTGGGTACAGGTGTCGGTGGTGGTATGGTGTTGGGCGGGCGACTGTACCATGGTGCCACCGAAGGCGCATCGGATATCGGCCATCTTGTCCTGGAGCCAGAAGGCCCCGTTTGTGGCTGTGGCAAGCGCGGCTGTGTGGAAACACTGGCATCTGGCCCTGCTATCGCCCGCCAGGCCCAGAAAGCCCTGTCAGACGGAAGGTCAAGCACACTGTCCACGCTGGATATCGAGACGATCACGGCTGTTGAAGTTGTCCGGGCTGCCAGGGAAGGCGATCCACTTGCCCGGGACATACTGTCCACCGCGGGCCAATATCTTGGCATTGCCCTGGCTTATTATGTGGACATCAATAACCCGGAGTGCATCATCATCGGCGGCGGTGTGAGCGCTGCCGGTGACCTGCTGCTGGAACCGGTACGCCAGATGATTGCAGTGCGAGCGCTTCCCAATAATGCACAGGCCGTCCGGGTAATCCTGGCCGGGCTGGGGGCAAGTTCAGGAGAAATAGGAGCAGCGGCGCTGGTGTGGCACCAATTACAGCACTGAGAAATCCTGCCAGGGGAGGATAAGATGAGTAAAGTGCTCTACGCGGGTGATTCGGCCATCATGGCCGTTCTGGGTCTTGAGGGGATCGAGGTTTTTCCCCTGATGGATCAGATATGGGATGCGGGCGTTCATTTACAGGGCGCGCTGGAAGCCGCTGGACATGAGGTCAAGCGGATGCTCTCCCATGACGCATACTACAACCTCCCGGAAACTGCAGAAGCGTTATCGGCCTACGACGTGTTGATCCTGAGTGATATTGGCCATGATACCGTCATGCTTTATCCAGGCGAGCGACGCAACGCAGTTCCCATGGGGCCAAACCGAATGAAAGAAATTGTGCGCTATGTGGAGAACGGCGGAGGGCTGGCCTACCTGGGCGGTTATTTCACCTACCAGGGACACCATGGTCAAGGCCGATGGTATGGCACGCCTGTTGCCAAAATTCTACCCGTCGAAATCCTGTCCCTCCACGATGACCGTATTGAGACGCCCGAAGGGGTGCGGCCCCGCGTGCTGCAGCCTGACCACCCTATTCTGTCCGGCATTCCGACTGATCCCATGCCGATGTTCATGGGATACAACAAAACCGCGCGGCGCGAAGGCGCTGAACTGCTGGCGGTGATCGGTGACGAGGATGATCCTTTCATGGCTTGCTGGACCGTCGGGAAAGGACGTGTGGTGGCTCTGACATCAGATGCAGCCCCACACTGGGGCAGCGGCTTCATTCAATGGCCGCACTACCAGCAGTTCTGGGACCAGACTATTCGCTGGTTGAGCGGCGGATCACGCTAGTTTTCGAGCGCTTCGGCTATGTCAAAAAAAGCAAGAAAGGAGGCACAGATACTTTTAGAGAGGCCGGTTATTTGCGCTTTCCAGGCTGTGTACATCACGTACTTTTAGCATGTGAGGAGAAGTAAAGATGCGTAACCCGGTTTTGCGTTTCGCAACCCTGGTGGTGATTGTCACCATGCTGCTGGCAGCGCTTGGCCCCGCCAGCGCTCAAGATGATGCAGTAGAG
>JALSTC010000543.1 GCA_026983935.1 Ardenticatenia bacterium | reverse complement strand
GGCACCATCCCTGTAGAGGCGGTAGGCTAGTGCATACACGGTTGCCATGCTGAGGATGCTGGCAAAAAAGTCCGGCAGCCGTGCGGCCCATTCTGAGGGATTGGTGAAGAGCTTGAAGCTCAGTGCAGTGATGTAGAAGCTGAGGGGCGGTTTATCAACCGGCTGGCCGAGAAGGAGAGAATTATTCTCGTGGCTGATCTGCCGTGCGAAGGAAGCATAAAGGGCTTCATCCACGTCGAACGGCATATCCGCCCAGGGCAGGGAGGCACGCAGCCACATTCCCAGAAGCAGCAGCAGAACGGGCAGCCAGACCCGGTGTAGGGGTTTCTGGCCGGGCATGATGACCGCTGCCTCAGTCTACAAATCGGTAGCGGAGCAGTGTCCAGGCGGCCTTGGGCGCATCATACCAGCGGATTTTCTTGCCTTCTTCCCATTCGCGGCCATTGTAGCTGATCGGCACTTCGTAGATTCGGTAGCCGCGCTTCAAAATCTTGGCAGTGATCTCCGGCTCGAACTCAAAGCCGCGTGCCCGCAGGGGGATTTCCTGCACGACCTCGCGCCGGAAAGCCTTGTAGCAGGTCTCCATGTCGGTCAGGATCGTGTTGTATAGAATGTTGGTCATCAGGGTCAGCAGGCGGTTGGCCAGCATGTTCCAGAAGAACATGGTTTTGGTTGGGCCGCCGCGGAAGCGTGACCCGTAGACTACCTTGGCGATGCCTTCCTGTATGGGCCGCAGCAGGGCCGGATAGTCACGGGGGTCATATTCCAGGTCGGCATCCTGAATCAGCAGCACATCACCGGTTGCTGCGGCGAAGCCTGTGCGCAGGGCAGCGCCTTTGCCCTGATTGCGTTCATGGTAAATAATGTGGAGCATGGGGTCGTTTTGCATGTCACGCAGGACTTCCCGTGTGCCATCAGTTGAGCCGTCATCTACGATGATAATTTCCGTCGCTACACCGACGGCTTTGACTCGCTCCACAATATCTTGAATAGTCCCCCGTTCGTTATAGCAGGGGATAACGACGGAGAGAGATAAATCAGTCGTGGCTGTTTTCTGTGTGTTCACGGCATGTCCTTTGCCTCATAGTGAAGGCGCGCGGAATTATAGCGAACCTATCTGGGGGGGGCAACCTGCTCTTGCGGCTGAGGTTGATGGAGGCTTATGGCCAGGCAGCCCCACCATGCGGCCTGAAAATGCAGCAGTGTCCATGGGTAGTGATCCAGCAGACCAATGGCAGCCAGCGCCGCGAATGCTCCGAAAAGCATTGCGTTTTCCGGCCCTGACTGCTGCGTCTGGAGGCCCTGCCAGGCAGCATAACTACCGGCCGCGATTGCGGCGATGAACAGCCCCAGACCGACGATTCCCAGTTCTGCCCAGGCCAGCAGGAATATATTGTGCACATTGTCGCCGCGCAGGTCATAGTCTGTTTCGAGCAGGTAGTACGATGTGCGCCAGGGAAAATTGGCGATCCCGACACCCAGGAATGTGTTTTCGGCGATGGCCTGTTCGGCGAATCGGGTGAATACAATTCGGTCGGCTACGGAGCGCAGTTCTACACGCTCTTCTCCGACCCCTGCCCGTGCGGCAAGCAGGGGCCAGTACAGTGCGGCGAACAGGGCCGCCATCATCAGCGCAGCAGTGGCCGTGGCCAAGACTCGGCGGCGAACAGGTGATAGGCGCAGTCGTGTGGCGATGAGATAGGGCAGTGCAACCAGTATGCCAGCGGTGAAGCCGCCCCATGCTGCCCGTGAGAAAGTCAGCAGAAGCGCCCAGAAGCCGGACAGAAAAAGAACGGTGCCGATCAACCAGATACGCCACCGTGTCGAAAAGATGCCGCTCAGCACAGCCAGCAGTCCAATAGCGAGAAATCCGCCCAGAATATTGGGATGAGGCAGCAGGCCGTAGGGACGCAGCCAGCGGATAGGGCCGGCCATGAGCACGCTGATACCCGGATGATCGGGCCAGATGGGGAATTCACCGAGGGCGGTCAGCCCAAGCGGTCCCTGCCGGGCAACCTGTAGAAATGTCAGGGTGCTGTTCCAGGCGATGCCGATGCCGAAGATCATGACAATTGTTCTGGCGGAAGGGCCGACACAGCTAGCGGCAACGGCAAACAAGGCCACAACGCCGAATTGGAGTGCGCCATTTTCGCCCACTTCCGGGTGGTCAGCTCTGATGAATGCCCATGAAGTTGAGGCGAAAGCCCACAGTGCCAGGAGCAGCAGGGCGAACGCCCAGAGTTTGCGTCTGTCCTGCCGCAGTGCATGG
>JALSTC010000542.1 GCA_026983935.1 Ardenticatenia bacterium | reverse complement strand
GCAGGAGTGTAGCATTCTTGACCCAAACGACGTATTTAGATTCGACGCGGGACTGAAACCAGAGTTCAATGACGTTAAACGGCTGCAGAATCAGATTTCCGGCAGCAATAAGCACCAGCGCGCGGATCTGGAGATCGCTTTCAATTTGCCAGATCAGAACAGCCACAATGATATAGGTTGTGATGGCCGCGATGAGCCGCAAAATAAATGCGGTTCCCAGGATGTTTTCCTGGGGCGCGTCTTTGCGGACGATGGCCCGGATGACTATTTCGTCCAGCCCCAGCGTGGCAAATACCAGAAACAATCCTGTAAAGCTGGCGGCATAGCCCAGCTTTCCCCACTCTGCAGGCCCCAGGTGCCGCGCAACCCACGCACCGATCACAACGCTGATCAATGTGGTGAGCGCACGATCCATGAACAGCCAGATGGTATTGACCAGTATTTTTCGTAGACTGGCCCGGCTGGTCAGCCGTGCACGGAGGGGCTGGGGAATCCATTGATGCCAGGCTTTTGCCATTTGGGGCATTTTACTTTCGTGTTAACGACTGAACGCCCTTATTGTACTGTATTTCAGCCAGTGGGGAATGTATAAGCGCATGTTTGGAGGGAAAAACAGGTTGTTGATTTGGACATAACGCTGCAGTCGAATGTACAATAGAAGAAAATACTTGCCCTTTACTTTCGCCTATGGCCGAGGAGTTGCTTTATGAAACGCCTGGTGTATTGTGCCGGAATGATGCTTTTGGCCCTGAGTTTGTTCCTGGTCCCTGCGATACTGGCTCAGGGGCAGAGGGAGGAGACGGCGACAGTAACATCTGTGCAGGCCCCCTTGCATACTGAGCCGTCCGCACAATCAGAATCGCTGATTCTTCTGAGACGTGGAACTTTGCTGACCTTTCTGGGTCTGGATGAGAGCCGTGCATGGGCACAGGTGGAAACGCCGGATGGCCTGCGCGGCTGGGTGAGCACTGTACATGTGCGGCTGAACGGCCCCTATATCCCTCCTGCAGATGGATTGACCCGGACAGTTGTGGACGGCCGCGCGGATGACTGGGAACGCTTTACCCGCCCCTACACTGATGCAGTGGGCGACAGCACGGGTGACGTGGATATTGTGGCTGTCCGCTCCTTCATGAATGCGGAGTATCTTTACGGGCTTGTTGAGGTACAGGGCGATCCACGCGCTGCTCGCCTGGTGCTGGTGGATATTGTCACCAATAAGGGGGGCGAGTATGCCACCTACCAATACGCGCTGCCGCGTGATAGGGCAGGGACATTGTTTGTTGTGACCGAGCAGGCCGGAGAGGCACGGGATGCCTCTGCTGCTATTGCTGCCAGAGATACTGCTATAGAATTTCGCATCCCACTTGCGTTGATGGACTCGCCTGACTCGCTGAATCTGGTTGGTGTGCACGTTCAGGAAGCTACACCCGAAGGGCTGGTGACAACCGATGAGCTGACAGAGATTATGCCTGCGGTCGTCACTGAAGAAGTCGAACCTGAGCCTGATGGCGAAATTGTGGATGCCCGGGTGAATTTTCGCGCTGCACCGTATGACGGGCGAATTCTGCGGGTGCTCCCACCAGGCGAGCAGCTTCGGATATTAGGGCGTTCTGAAGATAGCAGATGGCTGCTGGTTCGTCTTGACGATACACTGACGGGGTGGGTATCCGCTGAGTATGTGAGCACTGACGAGGATATTGCATCCCTGCCGGTTGAATCCTGAGCGCAGCACACCTGCTGAAATGATGTATAGGGGGCCGGATGCATGTTCGGCCCCTCGTTAGCTCCTTGACCGTCTACAACAGATGGGATTTGCGGGTTCTGGAATCGCGTTTGTCCGACTTTTCTCAGTCAAGCCGTGTTGGCGTCACCTGGCCGGAAGTGATCTCCAGCAACGCATCTGCGAATGCCTCGAGCCGATCCAGCGGCACGGCGGCGTATAGCGTAACGTCTGCGGCAAAAGTCTCATCCTCAATCTCCGCTTCGTACTGTGCCAGAAGCCGCCGGATTGGTTCATAGTAAGTATAGGGGAAATCAAGGCCAATAGCTGCTCGGGCAATATGCCGGGTGATCGGAAGCACTTCCAGTGCATGCCGTACCGCATCGCTGTAGGCACGAACAAGGCCACCTGTCCCCAGTTTCGCGCCGCCAAAGTAGCGGGTGACAACAGCGACCACGTCTCCCAGGTCCGTGCCACGCAGCACAGCCAGAACCGGCGGGCCTGCTGTGCCACTTGGCTCGCCATCATCGCTCATGCCTTCAATCACGCT
>JALSTC010000541.1 GCA_026983935.1 Ardenticatenia bacterium | reverse complement strand
CGGGGCCGACGGTCTGCGCGCTGTGCAATACAGTGCCTGTGGCACAACGTGTGGCGGAGAATGTGCGCACTTTCTACGAAGGCCATGGGATCAGGGCACTTGCGCAGGCCACGACTGTTGCGGCGAGGGGGGCGGTCGTGCGGCATGTGGAGTAGGGCCTGCGGCATTGCGTAAGCCTCAAAAAAACCTGACTGGTGATATGTTTTGTGCGATGTCACCTGAGTCTGAAAGCACGATCTTGTACTGTTGTCGAAGAATTCATGCCAATTTTGTTTGACAAAGTGCCCGCTTCAAATCATACTTATAGTTGCTTCTAAATCACCACGCAACGACAAAAACGTCAGCAGGATATAGTGAAAGGAGAGCCTGTAACACGCATAGTACAAGATTCTCCCGGGTTTTTCACACATATCGTTTCTTTAATGTCTCTTGCTAGGAGGAGAGTAAATGTCTAAAAAGATCGGCTTGCTTTTTAGCAGCCTGCTCGTTGTCACAATGGTCTTTGGTGTCGTCGGGACGCTGCAGGCCCAGGAACCTGTGACGTTCATCTTCGGGCGCGGCGGTGACAGCGTTCAGCTTGACCCCGCCGTGGTGACCGATGGCGAGTCCTTCCGCGTGACCAACCAGGGCTGTGAGAGTTTGCTGGCTTACGACGGCGAGACGACCAATGTAATCCCCAGCCTGGCAACAGATTGGGAATCCAATGAGGACGGCACCGTCTGGACTTTCAACCTGCGCGAAGGTGTCAAGTTCCATGACGGCACGGACTTCAACGCCGATGCGGTGGTCTTCAACTTCGAGCGCTGGCGCTTCACGGATAACCCCTACCACTTCGAAGAACAGGCCTACGAGTACTATGATTACATGTGGGGCGGCCTTGACGATGACAGCATCATCACCGCTGTCGAGGCGCTGGATGATTACACTGTTCAGTTCACGCTCTCTCAGCCGCTTGCACCGATCCTGGCGAACCTGGCCATGCCCATGTTCAGCATCGCCAGCCCGACCGCGATCCAGGAATATGGCCCGGACTATGGCACGCCCGGCGTGGGCTACGTCTGCACCGGCCCCTATAAGTTCGTCGAGTGGATCCCCGATGATCGCATTGTGCTGGAACGTTTTGAGGACTACTGGGGCGAGATCGAAGGTAATGTCGACCGCATCATCATCCGCACCATTCCGGATAACTCCGCCCGTTTTGCCGCGCTTCAGAACGGCGAAATCCACGCGATGGAACAGGCCAATATTGAAGACCTGGCCATTGCTGAGGAATCTGACGACCTGTATGTGCTCACACGTCCAGCACTGAACACGCACTATCTGGCTTTCAACTATCGCATTCAGGAATTCCAGGACGTGCGCGTGCGCCAGGCAATCTCGCTGGCAATTGACCGTCAGGCCATTGTGGATGCGTTCTTCGGCCAGTATGGCCAGGTAGCGACTAACTTCCTGCCGCCGCTGGTCTGGGGGCATAACGATGAGTTGAGCGTCGAATACAATCCAGAGCGTGCTCGCGAACTGCTGGCCGAGGCGGGTTATCCCGATGGCTTCAGTGAGGTCACGCTGGATGACGGCACAAAGATTCCATTGACCCTTTACTACATGCCGATCGTTCGCTTCTATAACCCCGATCCAGAGGGTATCGCCCAGGCTGAGGCAAACTACCTGGCTGATATCGGCATTGAGGTTCAGATTGCTTCTGCCGGTGACTGGCCGACCTACCTTGACATGCGCCGCAATGGCGAATTGATCGGTATGTACCAGCTCGGCTGGGGTGGTGACAACGGCGACCCGGACAACTTCCTGTGCTACTTCTTCTGCGACGGGCCGAAGCCTGAAGAGGGCTTCTATGACAATCCGGAACTGCGGGAGATTCTGCAGGAAGCACGTGTGACCCCGGATCAGGCTGCGCGTCAGTCACTGTACGAAGAAGCCGAGGCCATGCTGGCCGAGGATGTGGGCCGTATCTTCATCGCTCACCAGCAGACACCTCTGGTGTTCCGCTCTGAGGTTGAGGGCTACGTGCCAAATGCTGTGGGGACAGACCTGTATCGCTTCGTCACCATCAATACTGACATGTGATCTTCCAGTCTGACCCAGTGGGCGGCAAGCACGGTGCTGGTTGGCCCGGGCTTGCCGCCTGATCATATCTAGAAAGATGAGGACAGAGCTTGTTCCGCTATATTGTTCAGCGTATCTTGCAAACAATTCCCGTTTTGCTCGGGGCCTCTGTGTTGGTTTTCCTCTTTATTCATTTGATCCCTGGTGATCCA
>JALSTC010000540.1 GCA_026983935.1 Ardenticatenia bacterium | reverse complement strand
ACCTGATCGTCAACGGAAAGACAATCAAAGGATTTGCGGAAAAAGACCCGGGTAAGCTCCCATGGGGAGAGCTTGGCGTTGACATTGTGATCGAGAGCACCGGCGTATTTCGCAGCAAGGAAAAAGCGCAGCCCCACCTGGATGCGGGCGCTAAGAAGGTTATCATCTCCGCCCCAGCCAAAGGCAGCATTGATCTGACAATCGTGCTTGGTGTGAACGAGGACCAATACGATCCAGCGGTGCACAATATCGTCTCCAACGCTTCCTGCACGACTAACTGCCTGGCCCCCGCGGCCAAAGTGGTGCATGACACTTTCGGCATCAAGCGGGGCGTCATCACAACCATTCATTCCTACACCAACGACCAGCGAATCCTCGATCTGCCGCATAAGGACCTGCGCCGGGCCCGCGCTGCTGCAATGAACATCATCCCGACAACCACGGGCGCTGCTAAAGCTGTTTCACTGGTCATTCCTGATCTGGCAGGCAAATTCGACGGCATGGCTGTGCGCGTGCCCACCTCAACCGTCTCTCTGGTAGACGGGGTCTTTGAGCTGGAAAAAGAGGCAACCACCGAAGAAGTGCACGCTGCATTCAAAGCAGCCGCAGAAGGCTCACTGAAGGGAATCCTCGGCTTCACAGAGGAGCCACTGGTTTCCTCCGACCTGAAAGGTGACCCACGCTCCAGCATCGTTGATGCCCAGTTCACACAGGTTTACAGCGGCAATATGCTCAAGCTACTGACCTGGTACGACAACGAATGGGGATACTCCAGACGCACAGTTGAACTGGCTATCCTGATGGGCAAAAACCTCTAGCCCAGAGTGAAACGTTTGTAAGTCGCTGTATCCAGGGGTGGGGCTGTGCCCTGCCCCTGCCGATATTTACGATAGACCAAGGAGCGATACCATCATGAACAAGAAAACCGTTCGTGATGTAAATCTGACAGGGAAAAGGGTGCTGGTCCGTGTAGATTTCAACATACCTCTCGATGGTGACAGAGTCACCGATGACACGCGAATCCGTGCTGCCATTCCCACATTGAAGTACATTCTGGAACAAAAACCTCGCGCACTGATCCTGATGTCTCATCTGGGACGGCCTAAGGGCGAAGTCAAGCCGGAATTCTCTCTGCGCCCGGTCGTGCCTGTCTTAAGTGAATTGTTGGGCGTTCCGGTAGCATTTGCGGAAGACTGTGTCGGCCCAAAGGCTCAGGAAGCAGTCAACTCTCTACCTGAAGGCGGCGTCCTGCTGCTTGAGAATACGCGCTTCCATCCAGAGGAAAAGAAGAACGATCCGGCATTTGCTGCCGAGCTGGCGAAACTGGGCGACATCTATGTCAATGACGCATTCGGCAGCGCCCATCGTGCCCATGCTTCCACTACCGGGGTGACCAACTACCTCCCGGCGGTTGCTGGCTTTCTGATGGAGAAAGAACTCCAATATCTCAACAATGCCATTGCCAACCCGGAACGTCCTTTCGTTGCCATCCTCGGCGGTGCAAAAGTCTCCGATAAAATCGGTGTCATCGAGTCACTGCTGAAGAGAGTGGATAAACTGCTCATCGGCGGTGGCATGGCAAACACTTTCTTCAAGGCGCAGGGTTATGATATGGGGGACTCGCTGGTCGAAGAAGACGCTTTGAGCATGGCTCAAGACCTGCTGCAGCAGGGCAAGGAGCGGCTTTACCTGCCAGTAGATGTTGTCATCGCTGACGCATTCGACAATGATGCCCACACGCAAGTTATCTCTCCTGCCGATGGCGTACCATCTGGCTGGCGCATACTGGACATCGGACCGAAAACACTTGAGGTCTACCGCAATGCCCTTTCCGATGCCAAGACTGTTGTCTGGAACGGGCCCATGGGCGTCTTCGAAATGGATACGTTTGCGAAGGGCACTCGCGAACTGGCACACATTCTGGGCGAGATCACAGAGCGGGGAGCGACCACGATCATCGGCGGCGGCGACTCGGCAGCAGCAGTGACGCAGGCTGGCCTCGCCGACAAAATGACACACATTTCCACCGGAGGCGGTGCAAGCCTTGAACTGCTTGAAGGACGGACCCTTCCTGGCGTTGCAGCCCTTCAAGACCGCGAGTGATTAGAGCGGGATGCCACAGAGTCATGACTGCAGGGGTTGGTCACGCGGCCAACCCCTTGTCACTTTTTACAAACCGCTAACACGCTGATATTGTTGCCTTTGTACTTCTTCACTATAATGCACACTGGGCAGTGTAACGGTATGTAACAATTCCAGTTCTAACTCGTCCGCCAG
>JALSTC010000539.1 GCA_026983935.1 Ardenticatenia bacterium | reverse complement strand
AGAAGTCCGGGCGGCGGTGCTGGCCAGCGGCCATATTCGCTGGGGAGACTCCACCGGCTCTATTCACCAGGTTGCCAGGTTGATCAAGGGGGGCCCTGCCAATGGCTGGCGGCTCTGGTATTACCGCGATGCGGAGACCGGCCAATTGATAATGATCGATCAATTACGGGAGCACATCCGCGCCGGACGTTACGGTTAGATTAAACCTTCCTGTGCGGCTGATCCGCCACTTGCGCGAAAATGTGAGTCTGCGTACGATGGGGCGTATATACGCGGTAAGGAGAAAAGCGCAATGAACCGAGCCGTTCGCTGGCTACTGTTGTTGGGTCTTGTAGTGGGGGTCGTGCCCCTGCTTAATGGCGCGGTGCTTGCGCAGACAGGCGCAACCGCGACGATCGTATGTAATCAGTATCTTCGTGCAGAGCCGTCTGAGGACTCGCCCCGTGTGGGGCTGATGAATCCGGGAGAGACGCATGCTGTTGTCGGGCGTTACGGAGGGTGGCTGTACCTGCAGATTGATGCCAATTTGCAGGGCTGGGCTTACGATGGCTCCTGCCTCACGCTCAACGGCGATTTTGACTCATTGCCTGTTATTGATCCCGAACAGCTTGCGCTGGCGGCGGCAAGCGCGCCTCCGTCAGCATCGGTGGTTTGCTCACAGCACCTGCGGCAAAGCCCCTCAACCAGTGCGCCTTCACTGCAGGTCTTAAGTGGTGCAGACGCGCCGCTGAGCATCAGCGGGCGCACGGCTGACAGCCAGTGGATGCTGGTGACGACCGCCGGGGGAAGGGTTGGCTGGACGGCGACAACGGATTGTGTGCCCGTCCAGGGGAACTTCTACAGCGTGCCTGTGATGGAGTCTGCTCCCTCATACAGCGGCCCTCCGGCGGTGGATGTGCTGTGCACCCAGTATGTGCGAGCGCAGCCCGACATGGACGCAGCACGCATCGCGATCATGTATCCCACCGATGAACCGTGGACGATCAACGGGCGTGATACAAGCGGATCGTGGCTGTGGGTGACGAATGCTGATGGCGGTTTTACCGGCTGGACGGCAAATAGCAACTGCACGGGCATCCTCGGTGACTTTAATGCTATACCTATTGCCTCTGGCGAGGCGTCCACTTACAGCGGGCCGCCTGTGGCTTCCCTTGTCTGCACCCAGAACCTGCGGGCTTATCCGTCCAATGATGGCCGCCGCCGCGCTGTATTGGATACGTCTGCTGGCGTTCTGGAAGTTGTCGGGCGGACAACGGATCTGGGCTGGGCTTATGTGCGCACTGCGGACGGGCTGGAAGGCTGGATGGCGACGGGTAACTGCCTGAATATCCAGGGAAGCCTGTTAAATGCACCTGTGATGAGCGCTGATGCCACATATTCCGGCCCACCGGTTGTGCAGATTGCCTGTTCACAGTATCTACGCACGGCACCCAACACGGCTGCGAATCGTGTGACTATCTTGCAGCCAGCTAATGCACCGCTGGATGTGCTTGGACGTAATCAGGATGGAAGTTGGGTCTATGTGCAGCTTCCAGATGGCACGGCTGGCTGGACGGCCAATGCGGCCTGTGTCAGCGTGAGCGGCAATGTCATGGAAGCGCCGGAGGTGCTGGGTGGGGCTGCGCTCAGCGTTACCCATGTCGGCTCGCCGGTGGCGAGTGTGGTCTGCTCGCAGTATCTTCGTGCCGCGCCGAGTACGGATGCAGCGCACCTGGCGGTGATGCAGCCGGGCGATGGTCTCTATGACGTGCTGGGGCGCTCCGCCGATGCAGGCTGGTTGTTCCTCAGCCAGCAGGCGGGCGGCTTCCAGGGCTGGGCGGCCTGGGGGAGCTGTCTCAATGTGCAGGGTGATGTCTACGGCCTGCCGGTTATGGAAGTTGAGTACAGCGGCCCGCCGATTGCGACGGTGAACTGTGCGCAGTACCTGCGCAGCCTGCCCGATGACACATCACAGCCGCTGACCACACTTAACGGTACAGAGGGTGTGCTGTCCATCACCGGACGTACGAACGATCGGCGCTGGATGCAGATCACACTGGAGGACGGCACGGTCGGCTGGGCGGCGACCGGAATCTGCCTCGGCGTGATGGGCGACTTCTATACCGTGCCGGTGGTGGAAGTGGAGCAACCTGTTTACAGCGGCCCGCCGGTGGCAGTGGTGAACTGCTCGCAGTACCTGCGCAGTATGCCGGATCAATCCTCGCAGCCCTTGATGATCCTGAATGGGCTGGAAGGCACGCTGAGCATTACCGGGCGCACCTCGGACAGAAGCTGGATGCAGATCACG
>JALSTC010000538.1 GCA_026983935.1 Ardenticatenia bacterium | reverse complement strand
GCCCCGGCGAGGTGGGCGATCTGGATGCTGGCCGTATTGACGCCGCCCCCCGCCCCGACCACCAGCACCTGCTCCCCTGGCCGCAGCCTGCCGCGCGTGATCAGCGAGTGCCAGGCCGTCAGATAAACCAGCCCCGCCGCAGCAGCATCTTTGTAAGCGACGTGATCCGGCAGGCGCAGCAGGTTGCGTGCCGAAACAACCACAAATTCGGCATTTGTCCCACGCACATGCTCGCCCAGAATGGCGAAATGGTCACACAGATTCTGCCACCCGGCGCGGCAGTATTCACACATGCCGCAGCTCACCGAGGGGTCCACCACCACACGATCACCAACGGCCCAGCCGGTCACGCCTTCACCCCAGGCGTCCACCTCACCGGCGGCATCCGCGCCCAGGATATGCGGCATTTCCAGCTTCAAGCCCGGCCAGCCTTCCCGCACCCACAGATCAAGGCGGTTGAGTGACGCGGCCCGGACACGTACACGTATCTCACCCGGCCCCGGCTCCGGCAGTGGAAAATCTGTCACATAGCGCAGATTCTCCGGGGGGCCATGTTCTGGCAGTATAACGGCCTTCATCAGCACAGGTCCTTTCAGCGCAGTTGCAGTTCGTTGCGGGCAATCACCATGCGTTGAATCTCACTTGTGCCTTCGTAAATCTCGGTGATCTTGGCGTCCCGGAAGTAGCGTTCGATCGGCAGTTCTTTGCTGTATCCCATCCCGGCGTGAATCTGGACGGCAGCGTGTGTGACAAACATGGCCGTCTCGCTGGCGAACAGTTTTGCCATGCTGGCTTCGGTCGTATACCGCTGGCCGGTTTCTTTGCTGCGCATCTTGGCCAGGCAGGCATTATAGAGCAGCAGGCGGCTGGCCTCGATGCGGGTCTTCATGTCCGCGATCTTGGCCTGGATCATCTGAAAGCTGCCGATGGGCTTGCCAAAAGCATGGCGCTCCCGCGCATAGGCCACCGAGGCCTCATAGGCCGCCTCCGCGACGCCGACTGCCTGCGCCGCCACACCGATGCGCCCGGCATCCAGCACGGTCATGGCGATCTTGAAGCCCTGCCCCGGCTCACCGAGGACGTTCTCCACCGGACATGCGTAGTTATCGAAGATCAGTTCGCTGGTCGCGCTGGCACGGATGCCCAGCTTGGGTTCCTTCTTGCCGCGCTCAAAGCCGGGTCGGTCGGTATCAATCAGGAAGGCTGTGATACCCTTATGTTTTTTCTCCGGCTCGGTCATGGTGAACAGAATCACGTAATCGGCCACCGGGCCGCTGGTCACCCAACTTTTGCGCCCGTTGATAATGTAATGCGTGCCGGCCTCATTCAGCACGGCCCGGCTGGCCATATTGGCCGCGTCTGAGCCGGACATCGGCTCGGTCAGACTGTAAGCACCGATCTTCTCGCCGCTGGCAACGGGCGTTACGTATTTGTGCTTCTGCTCCTCCGTGCCAAACAGCATGATCGCATTGCAGAACAGACTGTTATTGACACTCATGATCGTGCTGTGACTGACATCGGCCCTGGCAACCTCGATCATGGCCAGCGCGTAGGCGATGGTATCCATCCCCGCACCGCCATATTCCTCCGGCACTTCGATGCCCATCAATCCCATCTCGCCCATCTTGCGGATGGTTTCCAGGGGAAAGTCGCCGCTCTCATCAAAAGCGGCGGCAATGGGCGCGATCTCATTCTGGGCAAAGTCGCGCGTTGCCTGCTGCAACATCCGATGCTCTTCACTCAAAGTCAGGTTCATGCCTTCGTCGGTCATCAACGCCTCCAGTGATAGAAAAAGCCCACACAACAGCTATGAAACCGGATCAGGGAGTGGCAATCGCCAGTGCAAGGTTCCGCCGGAAATCGGCAGATTCCAGCGCGGCCCACCGATCAGCAAGCCGTGCCTGTGCCTCCTCAAGCTGCGCCTGCTCCACAGCAGCTAAAGCCTTACGGACAGCCTTCAGCGCCTCCCGCTGCTTCTTGCCAGCATCCTTATCCGGCGGCAGCGGGTGGCCAAGCGCCCTCAGGGCTGCCTCACCGACCAGGATCTCATGGAGATTCGTCTCCAGCGCCTGCACGGTCGCGATGACGGCTTCAACTTCCGGGCCAAGCAGATCAAACAGGAACTGCAAGAGATGGTGAAAGCGTCGCACACGCCGCCACTGTGCCTGAACATCTTCATCCCCGCGCTCCCAGACACGCAGACCGGTATAATACTGCCAGACCCACAGCCCGGCCTGCGTATTGATACGAATCCGGGTATGTGCGCCGGGGAAGACGCCAATCCCCGGT
>JALSTC010000537.1 GCA_026983935.1 Ardenticatenia bacterium | reverse complement strand
CGCAGCGCGGCTGGTTGTGGCGACCCATCCGGAAAGCGATACCGCGCCGGAGATGGTGCGGCAGTATGTGCGTTATGGCTCCAGCCCGCGCGGCGCACAGGCGCTTATCCTGGGGGCGAAGATCACAGCCCTGCTCAGCGGGCGCTATAATGTCGCCTTTGAGGATGTGCGGGCTGTGGCCCCGGCGGCGCTGCGGCATCGGCTGCTGCTCAACTTTGAGGGGCTGGCCGAAGGAATCAGCACGGATGCCGTGATCGCCGAACTGCTGGAAAGTGTACCGGAGCAGGGTTAGACTCCGGGCCGTTCTCGTCAGAATAACAAATCATGTAGAAAGCCGTGTTTTCTATGGATAAAACGGACAAAACACAGGATGTACCCGGGCAGGAGCAGGAACCATCGGACGATGCTTCCACCGAACCCGCTGCTCCGGCGGTGGGCGGACAGGCCGAGGCCAGCAATACACCTCCGGCAGGCATACCAGCCGGGTCTGGCGTGTCGGATATTTATGAGACGCAGCGGCTGCCGGACGTGAAAAAAATAGTGCTCAGTGCGCCCCGGCATCTTGTTTATGGTCACAGCCGCGACATCGGGATGGTGCGCCAGAACAACGAGGATTCCACATTCACCTTTTTTGCCAGCCAGCAGAATGTGGAAAACGCGCCTGATGTTGGCATTTTCATCGTTGCCGACGGCGCGGGCGGCCATGAAGAAGGCGAGCGGGCTTCGGCCATCGCCAGCCGCGTGGTCGCCACCCATCTCAGTCAGTATCTTTACCAGGCCATGTTATCGCCGCGTCTGGGGGAACCTGTGGAGCATCCCCCGATTGCCGAACTGATGGCCGAGGCCGTTCGGCTGGCGGATAAAGCTGTGCGGCAGGATGTGCCCAAAGGCGGCACGACGCTCACTACTGTGCTGCTTGTGGGTGACCTGGCCCATATCGCCCATGTTGGCGATTCGCGGGCCTATCTCATCAGCGCCGGGGATGATACCAGTGGGCCAAGTATGGAGCAGCTAACCCGCGATCACTCGGTGGCCCGGCGGCTGGAAGAAATCGGGCAGATCACGGCGCAGGAGGCCTCCGTCCATCCGGAAGCCAGCCGTCTGTGGAAGATGGTCGGGCTGACCGAGAATCTGGAGCCGGACATCAACACGCGGCGGCTGCCGCCCGGTTCATACCTGCTGATCTGCAGCGATGGGCTGTGGAACATGGTGCCGGAAGAGCTGATAATGCGGACGGTCCTTGAGGCAAAGACGCCTCAGGAAGCCGCCGACCGCCTGATCGCCCAGGCCAACGCGCACGGCGGCGCGGACAACATCGCGGCGATTGTGGTGCAGATGCCGGAGTAGCCGCCGGTGTGAAAGGGATCTGCCGTGGCCGGGGAAAAGCTGTTCGACGAGAAAACACTCCGCAAGCTGGAGCAGTTGATGCTGGTTGCCAACCAGGTGCGTGCCGGGGTCATCAAAGGGGAGCGGCGCAGCACCCGGCGTGGCACGAGCATCGAATTCGCTGATTATCGCGACTATACCAAAGGCGATGATCTGCGGCGTGTGGATTGGAATATTTTTGCCCGGCTGGAACGCCCATTCATCAAGCTGCTGGAAGAAGAGGAAGACCTTGCCGTGCATTTGCTGGTGGATGCTTCCGCCAGCATGGACTGGCCGCGCGGAAGCGATGCACCCCGCCATGTGCACAAGTTTACCTTTGCCCGGCGGCTGCTGGCCGGGCTGGCCTACATTTCCCTGACCAGCGGCGATCGTCTGGCGGTCAGCACGCTGACCGATCGCGGGGCACAGCAGTGGGGCCCGGCACGTGGACGCGCGCGAGTGCTTGATCTGCTGCGCACGCTGGAGGAGTTTCAAAGCGGCGGCGTGACCGATCTCAATGAGGCGCTGAGCGCCTATGCCCTGCGGGGCGGGCGGCCCGGCCTGTGCATCATCATCAGCGATATGTTTTCGCCGGGCGGCTACCGCGACGGTCTGACGGCCCTTCAGGCTCGCGGCTATGAAGTCGCCCTGATTCACATCCTTTCGCCGGATGAAGTTAACCCGCCGCTGACCGGTGACCTGCGTCTGGTAGATGTAGAGACTGCGGTCGGGCAGGATGTGACGGTGGACGCGGCGATGCGTGATCTGTATCAACGGCGGCTGCTGGGCTGGCGCGATGACATCGGGCGCTACTGCCGGGGGCGCGGCGTGCATTATGTGGCGGTGGAAACGACCATTCCATGGGAAGAAGTTATCCTGTACCAGCTTCGCGGGTTGGGTGTTGTCCGCTAGGAGTGACTGTACT
>JALSTC010000536.1 GCA_026983935.1 Ardenticatenia bacterium | reverse complement strand
TATTTCGCAGCTTATCATCGAAGGCCTCGGCCCACTGGGGCGGCCCGATGCCTACGGCGACTACGAAACGTATACCGGCCCGCCCCACCCCAACCCCGTCCAGGTGGCCGAGCTGGAGCGGCTGCGTGGTCATGAATACCTGCTCTACCGCCTCGGGGCCGGGACGTATATTGACATGGCGATCTACCATCGCGCTCTGGCGTCCGGCGGCCTGCTGAACATCGCCAATTTCGATGAGATTGATGCCCTGAGTGATGCCGATCGGGCGTGGCTGCGTCAGGTCAATCTGGATCACCGCCGCGTGGTTGATCGGATGCAGTACCGCAGACTGCTGGTTGACGATGACCGCTGGCTGGGCGTGGCCTGGACTCAGGATGGCACAGATGATATCGTGCTCTTTGCCTTTCAATCTTTCGCGTATCGGCCCGATGGGGCTGTCTGCGCGGAGGACGTTACCACCGGGGAAGCCGTCCCGGTGACGGATGTCCTGATTACAGCTCCCTATCACACCTACATTCTCCACTCAGGCCCGTCCTGCGGCTGACAGCGGCCTGCCTGCAGCGGTCAAGAAAAAGGGGGGCAACATGAAAACGCGAATCCTGCTCATCTGCCCGGTGCTTGTGTTACTGGCTGGCTGCAGCGATGCTGCAGATGCGCCCTCCGCCGCAGCGAGCGTGAGCGATCTGCGGGTTGTCGCCGATACCGGCCCCACGGCCACGCCTGCCCCTGCAGAGGTCTTCCCCGATGGCGAACCGGGAACGGCCATCATTCATGAAGACGGCTGGACAACGCCCATCAAACTGCCGTTCAATGATGACGGCTGGGAGGACTCGCCCTATATCACCCGTGATGGCAGCGCGATCATTTTCTTTTATCATCCCTACCCTGATCTGATTTCTGCGGAAGGCACTATCACGGAGTACATTATCAACAATCCGGAGGAGGCCGTCGCCCGGGGGATAGACGGCAAACTGTATGTCAGCCCGCGCCCTTTTGTCAACCGTTATGTGCACCCCATTTCCCAGGACGACAGTCCCGCCCTCGAATGCTGCGCCTACATCTCTCTGGGAGGTGATCTGTTTTATAACTCCACCCGCCATTCTTTTGAACTGGGGCAGGGCGTACCGGTGACGGTTTACCGGAACGGCGAGCGGCTCGATTTTGGCACGGGCGAATCGGAGGAAAATCCCCATTACTGCGATGCCAGAGATGAACTGTGGTTCGACTGCCCCGGCGACACCAACCTGTGTGTGATGCGTGACGCAGCGCAGAATAACTTTCAGGGTGAAGTAGAACTGGCCCCCTATCCGGTCAACGCCCGCGATTATGAGCACGTGCAGGATGCACAGGCATACCTGACGGACGACTGCCAGACTCTATATATCACTTCTGATCGTGATACCCCCGATCTTATCCAGATTTACCGCTTGCAGCGCCTTGATGATGAGGGGCTGCAGTGGAGTGAACCGACGCTGTTCATCAGCAATGAAACGCCTATTGGCGAACTTTCGATGACTGCCGACGGCACCGAACTGATTTTCGCCCAGATATTCTGGCGCGAGGACGGCACGCCGGGCATTGACATCTACTACAGCCACCGGACTGAATGATAGGAAGGAGCCCAGTCGTGAAAAAAGCCCTGTTTCTGATGCTGCTGCTTTCTGCCGTTTTTCTGGCCGCCTGTGGTGGCGAAGCAGGTGGGCCGTCTACCGCCGAGGCTGCAGGAGGCTGTCCTCAGTGCGCCATCCTGAGCGCGGAAATCAGCGGCGATTATGTTTCCATCCCTTATATGGGCGACTTGTGGGCTTCCACCTGGGCCGACGACGACAACCTCTATACAGCCTTTGGTGACGCCACCGGTATGGACGGCTGCCTGCCCACGCTCCTGCTGGATGAGCCGGATGAATTCGACGCCGATTACATCGAAGAATCACCCGGCTGCTATACCGTCGCCAATAAGAACAATGAGTACTGTGAAGTTTTTAGCTGTGAGCAGTGCCTCTCACTATGCCAATATACGCCCGCCGGGCTGGTGCGCCTGAGCGGCCCTGTGCCGGACTTTGCGCCCTGCGAAGGCCCGGATCAGTGTGTGGTCAGCCGTCACATCCCTTATGGGGATTACACGGTCTTCCAGAACTCCGACAAACCGTCCAGCCTGATCTTTATCAATGGGCGCATGTACATGCCTATGCACTACCCGCCCGGCGAACCCACCTACGGCTACCTTGCTTATTCGGATGATTATGGGCGCACCTGGGCGCAGATTCCGGATTCGCCCTGGGGAGATGATAGCC
>JALSTC010000535.1 GCA_026983935.1 Ardenticatenia bacterium | reverse complement strand
CTTTGGCTCTGAAGAGTTCCTGCCCCAGACGCCTTTTATCCTTGGCCTGATTGAGTTTGAAGAGGCCGATACGCTGCTGCTTGCCCGTGTTCTGGGGCTTGACACCCAGAACCCGACGTTGGACTGGATCGGGCAGAAAATGCAGGCGAAATTCCTGCGCAACAGCAAGTTCAAGCCGACAGATGTATACTTTGTACCAGTGTCATAATTGATTGTGACGTCTGAAGCAGTGGGCGGTAGAGCGGCTGCTCACTGCTTTTTGTGTTTGCTTTGCTGCGTGAACACTCACTGAAGGAGACTGATGGTCAAACCAGCCTTGATCGTTCATGGGGGAGCTGGGGAAATTCCTCAGTCTGAAGAAGCGGATTACCTCACCGGCTGTCAGCAGGCATTTGAAGCGGGCTGGCACATACTGGAGTGCGGCGGATCTGCTCTGGACGCTGTTGAAGCAGCAGTGCGAGCGATGGAAGATGACCCGACCTTTGACGCCGGAGTCGGTAGTGTGCTCAACAGTGTTGGAGAGATTGAACTGGATGCCATGATCATGGACGGGGCCACGTTGAATCTGGGGGCAGTTGCTGCCGTGCGTGGCATTGCCAACCCTATCACGCTGGCCCGGCGTATCATGGAGCACACCGCGCACAACGTACTTGTTGGCGAGGGTGCGCGTCGTTTTGCGGAGCAGATTGGCCTGCGGCTGTGCAGTCAGGCGGAGCTGACCGTTCCGCGTGAAGTGGCGCGCTACCGTGAGCACCAGCAGGCCGTGCTGGAAGAGCACGGAGGGCATGACACGGTGGGGGCCGTTGCCATTGATCGCGCCGGTCATGTGGCTTCCGCTACGTCAACAGGCGGCATTGCTTTCAAGATGCCAGGGCGTGTCGGGGATTCGCCGCTGGTGGGGGCGGGCGCTTATGCGGATGATCTGTGTGGGGGTGCTTCTGCCACCGGGCACGGTGAGATGATCATGCGTGTGCTGCTCAGCAAAACAGCCACCGATGCGATCGCTCGCGGGATGACGGCGCAGGAAGCTGCGGAACATGCTGTCAGCATACTTCAGGATCGCGTTCAGGGTAAGGCGGGTGTGATTGTTGTTGATCGTCAGGGCGAGATCGGTTTTGCCCACAATACGCCGCGTATGGCTGTTTCCTGGCGTACACCGGGGGGAGAAATACGCGCTGTTATCCGTCGTCAACGGGTAGGGTGAAGATGGTTTCGCTCTGGGCGCAGATACGCGGATATTGGGCCTACCGCCGGGCGATGATGTTACGCTTCTGGGGGCACAAAACTCTGCGGCGGAAGTACTATGAGGCTTCGGCTGCCGCGCTGACACGCGCTCTGGCATTGATACCCGATCATACTGATGCCTATCTGGCGCGGGGGCTGCTTTACTGGCGCGAACTGCAGCAGGCGGCGCTGGCAGTGGAAGATTTCTCTTCGGTTCTGCGGCTCGATCCATCCTGCAGCGAGGCGCTGTTTTACCGCGGAATGGCTTACCAGGCGATGGGGGACTACGCGGCAGCGGCTGACGACATTCGCGCGGCGCTCATGCAGTCTCCCGGTGCGATCTGGCGGGAGAATGCACGCAGCCAGCTTCTTGCAATCGAGGCGATTCTGGCCGCGTTACCCGAACGGCTTGAAGACGGGCGCGGGCGTATCCTTCCACCAGGGCCTCGCGGAAACCGCTGAATCTCTTGAGTGGCATGGTATAATAGAGATGTAATCAGGTCAACCGGGCGATCGCGTCCCTGGCAATTGCCGGGATGAGGAAAGTCCGCACTCCACAGGGCACGGTGCTGGCTAACAGCCAGGCGGGGTAACCCGACGGAAAAGTGCCACAGAGAAGTAGAGTGCCCGCAGCTTCGGCTGCGAGCGAGGGTGAAACGGTGCGGTAAGAGCGCACCGGCGTCGCTGGTGACAGCGGCGGCCAGGCAAACCCCACCGGGAGCAAGGCCAAGCAGACGCGAGAGACGGCCCGTCTCGTTTGAGCGTCGGGTAGGCCGCTTGACCCCGTCGGTAACGTCGGGGCTAGATAGATGATCGCCGCTCCGCATGGCGGAGTGACAGAATGCGGCTTATGTGTTGACCTGGTTACAAAAACGCTCCGATTTCACCGGAGCGTTTTTATGTTGGCTCATCACGTCACGGTTTGGCACCGGGCGCTGCCGCGGACTTTTGAGGAGGATCGGGCGTTTTTCTTTGCATCCGCCAGCGGGTCCACGTGCCGACCACGCCCTGCGGGAAGATCATCACGACGATGATAAAGGCGATGCCCAGGAGCAGGGTCCAACTATTCCC
>JALSTC010000534.1 GCA_026983935.1 Ardenticatenia bacterium | reverse complement strand
ACCGGACTTTTCTTCCTCAGCCGGGAAATTCATTTCCCGGCGACTGCTGCCTCCCACCGTACCATGACCGCTCGCGCCCGCCGCGCCGACTCATGCCGAGGGTAAGATTGCCCGGCGCGAGGCCAGGCGCAACGGCCAGACCCGCATCACGTGCCCCACGCCGTCCGTTCATCAGCCTTCGTCAGCAGGCCGGGCAAAGTACATCTTGCCCGCCTCACGGCTGATCAGGCGTGTAATCTCGACGCGGATGGTGCGGTCAAGGTAGCGCCTGCCGTTTTCCACGACGACCATCGTACCGTCTTCCAGGTAGCCAACGCCCTGATCGGCCTCCTTGCCCTCCTGGATGATCTTGAGCGTGATGACTTCGCCGGGGATGTATTCGGCCCGCATGGCATTGGCCAGCAGATGCAGGTTGAGCACGGTCACGCCCTGCAGACGGGCGATCTGGTTCAGGTTGAAGTCGTTGGTCATGATGGGGATGTCCATCTGCCGGGCCAGCGCGACCAGCTTGTGATCCACCTCCGGGACGTCCTCCACGTCGTCGTCAATGATCTCGACGGGCATACCCATCTTCTTCAGCTCCTGCAGGACTTCCAGCCCGCGCTTACCCCGATTGCGGCGCAGCATGTCCGCCGAGTCGGCGATGTGCTGCAGTTCTTCCAGCACGAAGCGCGGAATGACCAGCGTCCAGTTCAGGAAGCCGACCTCGGCAATGTCCTTGATGCGCCCATCAATGATCACGCTGGTATCCAGCAGGATTCTCTGCGCCGGCCCCACTGACGTGCTCGCGGCCCGTTCGCCGCGCAGCAGGCCGTCAATCATGGCGATCACATCTTCGGCCCGCAGCGCAAAAAGCGTCATGCCCAGGTAGCCGGTGATCACGGCGGCGATGGTCGGCATCGTCGAGCCAAACGGCTCCGGCAGCAGCGAGAGCGGGTAGGCCAGCAGCGCCGCGGGCAGCAGCCCCAGCACCAGCCCCAGAAAGGCCATCACCACCCGCTCTGTCGAGGTGGCCATCAGCAGCCGCTGCGCCACGCGGGCGGGCCGTGTGGTGATCCAGGGTGTGACGATCAGGCCGGTCAGCGCGCCGACCAGCGAAAAGATCAGGCCGGTGGCGTCGGCGGGAAGCTGCAGGGACACGCTGGCTTCCGTGCCCAGCCGCGCCCCCAGAATACTGAAGATCACCATGCCGATAAGGCGCACGATAAAGTCAACGCTCATGAGATTGTTTTCTCCCTGCCCTGCGTCCGCTCGCTGCCGCCCCTCACACCGGAGATGATAAGTACCCGGCGCACTTGACCGGTCACCCGCGCTGCCTGTGACATGCCGGGGAGCGATCGCTGGCAAAGACGCAAAGCCGCTATAAAAACGGTTGAACTGACGGGTGCTTTCAATCCCGGGATCGGTGTCCGCACCAGGCGAAAAATGCACCCGATCTGGCCGGCCCACTCCTGTCTGATAAGCCGGTGACAGGCTGTGAGCCGTCCGGCCGCTGCCGGGTGTCGGCCCAGGGATAATCGTTCCCGACGCGACCTTAAGATTGACGCTAACTGTATCATGGTCGGGCAGGCCCGTCAACGATCTCATTAATAAAAGGAAAAGACTCCGATCTCCCCGGCCCTGTTTCCTCCTCCGCGGGCGGCAGATCATCCCCCCTACCCCGCCACGCGCGCCAGCAGGGCAGCCAGCGGCGCGGTGACACGGGCCGGAGTGTACTGCTCCCGGATGTAGGCCGCGGCGGCCTGCCCAAGGCGTGCCCGACGGTCGGCATCCGCCGCCAGCGCCCGCAGCGTCTTCGCCAGTGCGCCGGGATCGCTGGGTGGCACGGTGATCAGGTGCTCGCCGGGGACGAAGTGCTCTCGCACCGCCGCTGCTTCCGCGGTCACGACCGGCTTGCCCAGCGCCATACATTCCAGCAGGCGGTGCGGCACGACATAATCGGTCTTGCTGCGGCGGGCAAAGACACCCAGGCAGATGTCCGCCTGCGCCACGTGCCGGATGAGCTGCGCCGTATCCGGCGGGTCTATGAAGTCCAGCCGCCGGATGCCAAGCAGATGCGCCCGTTTGCGGGCGGCGTGGTGCATCGGGCCATGCCCGATCATCTCAAAGCGGAAGCGCTCATCCGTATTGAGCCAGCTCAGCGCCCGCAGGATGACCTGCACACCATGAAAAGGGTTGAAGCCGCCGTAGAACTGCACCAGCAGCGGCTCGCCGGGCACTTTCGGCGGCAGATCGGGCGGGTTCAGCCAGGCTTCATCCACGCCGACCGGCACGACGATCATCCGGCGTGCAGGCGGC
>JALSTC010000533.1 GCA_026983935.1 Ardenticatenia bacterium | reverse complement strand
ACGATGAAATAACGGCCCTCCATCTCGAAATCCTCGATGTACTGCACAATGTTGGGATGATTGAGACGACGCAGCAGCGCAGCCTCCTGCCGGAAGCGCTGCAGGTAGCCGGAGCTGTGGGCAAGGCGCGGGTCAAGGACTTTGATGGCAACCCTTCGCCCATACTGCTGGCGATCTGTTGCCAGGAAGACCTCTCCCATGCCACCGCGTCCCAGCGCTTCGATGAGGGTGTAGCGCCCGTTAATCGTCTGTCCGATCATCGCGAAGTACCGTTATCCGCCTGTTTAGCTGCGCTGTCCCATGCTGGCCTCATTGTGGCGTCCCCGTGAATACCGGGTTGTCCCGCTGACAGATCAGGAGGTTGTCTATCCAGGGGGCACTGTCCACCGTTGCGTCGAAGACCACCGTGTCAAACGGCGTCAGGTCTGTGTTGGAGAGCAGAAGCGCTGCCGTGCCAACATCGTCCGGCGCATAGGCCGTGACGGAAACAAAGCTCTGTGTATCCGTCAGCGGGCGAAGCCCCATTTCTACGGTTATCCATGTGTCAAAGGGTACGGCTACCAGTGATGACACGGCCACTGTTTCGCCCCCCCGCACCCACCGCACGATAAACCCTGTGTTCTCTGGATCATCGCTGATCGCCCAGGTGAGCTGCCAGCCCGTCCATGAGGCATCTGTTCGGCCAGCGGCGAAGCTGACCGTCAGCGGCGGTGTGGCCGCGTGTGGGGCCAGCAGGTCAAAGCGGGTGCGGATATATCCCAGCGGCACCGGGATTTGCCATGACGCCGTCTGTGTGAGATGCAGCGCACCGTCGCCCGAAATTTGCTCGTGGAGGAAAGCAGGCGGCAGGATGCCGGGCAGCAGTTCGCCGGGATGGAAATCGGTGTAGAGGAGCATGTTTTCCAGCGGCTGGCAGAGTGAAACGGCGCTGAACGGCGTCCGGGCGAATCGCTGCGCTGTCAACGTGGCGTTCAGCGTGCTGATGGCGGCGATGGTTGCCGTGATGTCAGGGGTGTCGGTCGGCGCGAGCCGGGTTTCCAGCGCCCGCTCCGTGCCCTGAATGACCGCCGAGCGGGTCAGGAAGGCTTCCCGGTTATAGGTGGCCGTTGCGTTGGGCGTTGGCGTGGCGGTGGACGTCGGCGTAGCGGTGGACGTCGGCGTAGCGGTGGCAGAAGCCGTTGGTGTGGCGCTGGGGGAAGCCGTTGGTGTGGCGCTGGGGGAGGCCGTTGGCGATTCCGTCGGTGTTGCGGTGGCTGTTTCGGTTGGCGTTGCCGTCGCTGTCCCTGTTGGTGTAGCGGTGGCGGTTGACGTGGGCGAGGGGGTGATGGTGGCCGTTGGTGTGACGGTCGGCGTGTCGGACGGTGTGAGGGTCAGCGTTGGCGTGTTGGTGATGACGATCGGCGTCTGGCTGGGCGTGACGGTGGCGGTATTGATCGGCGGCTCCATCGGCGACGGCACAAATGGCAGGATGATCGGCGAGGGTGTGATAGATGGCGTGGGCGAGAAGATGACGCCGGCGATTTCGATGGCGGTGGGCGTGGGACGGCTGCGGGCCACAAATGCAGCCCCTCCACCGGCAGGAATGCCCAGCAGCAGCAGAAGGAACAGAATGAACAGCGCCCAGGAGATCACCGGGTGCTGGCGTCTGGGCATCAGCCCGGCCCGGCGGCCCGGCAGACGCGCCCGCCCTCGCTCCAGGTCGCTCTGCACGGCAGGCAGGCTGCGATAGCGCCGCCAGGGGTCTTTTTCCAGACAGCGCTCAACGATGGCGACGAGGCCGCGAGGCACACGTCCGCGCAGGTTGGGCGTGGGCGCGTGAAGCACGCGGTGCATGATGGCGGCGTCGCTCTCAGCATCAAACGGCAGCCTGCCGCTGAGCATCAGGAAAAAGAGCACACCCATGCTCCAGATATCATCGTCAATGATGGGGTGCTGGCCCTGCCATCGCTGCGGGCTGGTGAAATTGGATAGGCTGAGCCGTGCGGTGGTGGTGGAAAGCCGGATATTCTCGACCAGGCGATGCAGTCCGAAATCGGTGATCACCAGCCGCAGGTCACCTTCTGTATCGGCGGGATGCGGCTCTGCATTCCGGGCATGTGGTACGGTTTCGGCGTCGTATTCTGAGTCTGGCGGTGGATGCTTGGGCACGACGAAGATATTGCCGGGCCGGATATCTCCGTGTACGACGCCCTCAATATGGGCCAGCGAAAGCGTTCGTGTCAGCGAGATAGCCCAGGCCTGAAACGTTCTGGTATCGAGTGGGCCTTCCCGTTCCAGATACTGATCCAGAGTTTCGCCC
>JALSTC010000532.1 GCA_026983935.1 Ardenticatenia bacterium | reverse complement strand
GCTTTTCTCAGCCGGGGATTTTAATCTCCGGCGAGCATAAGCAAAACGGGGCAGACCGTCCGGCCTGCCCCTGCTGCCTGTACCCCGCCCGCAGGCGGAACGTCTGCACGCGGATCAGTACTCCAGCTTTGTCTCCCCGGTGATCCGCTTGCGGAAGACCCAGTACGTCCAGCCCTGGTAGATCAGCACGATCGGCACGAAAATCAGAGCGACGATGGTCATGATCCCCAGCGTGTAGTCGCTGGCAGAAGCATTATAGATGGTCAGGCTCCAGTCCGGATTCAGGCTGGAGACCATCACACGCGGGAACAGCCCCTGGAAGTACGTGATCACCGTCAGGGCAATGGTCAGCGAGGTGGTGACGAACCCCCAGCCGTAGCGGCCCTCACGGACCAGCCAGCCCGTGCCCAGCAGCGCAATGGCAGCCAGGATGGCAGACAGGCCGGGGTTCACACCCAGACGGGTAAAGATATCGGTGTCAATGTATGCGCCGATGACCAGCAGAAGCACCAGCACCGTCGCCACCGGGCCGATGCGCCGGATGGCGGCTTCTGCCCGCTCACGAACAGCGCCGTTGGTCTTCAGGCTGAGGAAGATGCCGCCATGCAGCGCGAAGACGGCAACAGCCGCCACCCCGCCCAGCAGCGACAGCGGATTCAGCAGATCGAAGAACGTCCCGACGTAGGTCATATTCTCGTCAATCGGCACGCCGCGCACGATGTTGGTGATGGCGACGCCCCACAGCAGTGCGGGCAGGAAGCTGCCGATGGCGATAACCCGGTCCCACCATTCACGCCAGGCGGGATTTTCATCTTTGCTGCGGAATTCAAAGGCCACCGCACGCCCGATCAGGGCCAGCAGCATCAGCACCAGCGCCAGGTAAAAGCCGCTGAACAACGTTGCGTACCAGTTGGGGAAGGCGGCGAACATCGCGCCCCCGGCGGTGATCATCCAGACCTCGTTGCCATCCCACACCGGCCCGATGGTGTTGATGATCTGGCGGCGTTCGTCGTCGGTTTTGCCCAGGAAGAGCAGCAGCATTCCGACGCCGTAGTCAAACCCTTCCAGAATGAAGAAGCCGATAAACAGCACTGCGATCAGCAGGAACCATACTGAATTCAGGTCAATCATCATCAGCCTCCTCTAATAAGCCATTTCCGGGCTGGCTTCGGCGGCGCTTTCTTCGCCAAAGGCGGCTTCTGGGATGCGGGCATATTTGCGCAGCAGATACACATCCGCCACCATCAGCACGGCGTAAAGCAGCGTGAAAACGATCAGGGAGAAGAGCACCGAGCTTGCAGGGACGTTCGGCGAGACGGCTTCCTCAACCCGCTGCAGGCCAAACACGATCCAGGGCTGGCGGCCCAGCTCCGTCAGCAGCCAGCCGGTCGAGTTTGCCAGATAGGGCAGCAGAATGGCCCAGGGCAGCACCTTCAGGAACCAGCGTGTCTTTTCAACCCGTTTGTAGTACATCAGGACGATGCCGTACAGCGCGCCAAAGAGCATCAGGAAGCCCGCGCCGACCATCAGCCGGAAGCTCCAGTAGGTCAGCGCCAGCGGTGGCACGTAGTCGGCATCTTCCCCGTAGCGGTCGGCGTACTGCTCCTGGTACATGGCCTGCAGTTCATTGATGCCTTTGACCTCGCCGTCCAGCCGGTTGTAGGCCAGCAGGCTGAGCACGCCCGGCAGGCGGATGGAGAACACCTCGTTTTCGTTGAGGTCGCCAATGGTCAGAATGGAGAAGGAGGCCGGGTCTTCGCTTTCCCAGAGGGCCTCGGCGGCGGCCATCTTCATCGGCTGTGTCTGCACCATATGCTGGGCCTGGGCATGGCCGATCAGGATGACCAGCACCGTGCCGAGCAGGGCATAGACCACGCCCCAGCGGAACGAGCGCCGGAACATCTCGCGGTGGGCATCGCTCTTGCTCAGCAGGTGATAGGCGCTGATGCCCAGCACGAAGAAGGCGGCGGTGGTCATGCCCGCCGTCAGCACGTGCGGCCACTGCACCCAGACGTTGGGGTTGGTGATCAGCGCGAAGAAATCGGTCATCACGGCGCGCCCGTTCTCGATGGCGTAGCCGACCGGCTCCTGCATGAACGAGTTGGCGATCAGAATCCACAGCGCCGAGAGGTTCGCGCCGATCGCCACCAGCCATATCGCGCCGGCATGTGCCCACTTCGGCAGTTTATCCCAGCCGAAAACCCAGACGCCCAGGAATGTGGACTCCATGAAGAAGGCCAGCAGGGCCTCGATGGCCAGCGGTGCGCCGAAAATGTCCCCCATGAAGCGCGAATATTCCGAC
>JALSTC010000531.1 GCA_026983935.1 Ardenticatenia bacterium | reverse complement strand
AGCCGTTGATCATGATAGGCAAACCGGCCAGCACGACGACGACCAGATGCAGGGCAGTGGTCAGGATGACGGGGACGCCCAGCAGACCGAGTACCGCGCTGAGGAGAAGCAGGCCCAGCCCGATCAGTGCCTGGGTCGTGTCCTTCCGCGAGAGCATGAAGTCCAGCAAACCCCGCAGCCCGCCGCGCTGCGGGGTCTGGGCCTGCTGCTGCCCGGATTCCGGATTGGCAATGCCATAACCCAGCGAACGAATGCGCCGTTCGATCGCGTCAGGGTCCACGTTGCCTTTGATGCGCATTTTTCCGGTGGAGAAGCTGACTTGGCAGTTGTCAACGCCATCCAGCCGGGCCACGCCGCGCTCCAGCGTCAGGGCGCAGTCGGCGCAGTCCATGCCGCTGATATCAAGTTCAAGGGTGTCGGGTACGTCTGTGTGCAGTTCCAATTGAAAAAACCTTTCAATACATGAGTAGATACTCATATGTTGAGCCAATCATATCATCGAAACGGTGGCATGTCAAGTGCGTGGGCGGTAAACTTGTTGACCGCATCATGAACAGGGGGCCAGGGTATGTCTACACCGCCGGTTTGGACGGTCATCGCAGGCGTGAACATGGAAACCAACGTGCCTGTTTACGGGTTTCCGCTTCAACTTGGGACCGCCCATTATGTCAATAATCTGATCATTGACGATCTGGGCGGCGTGGCAGCTAACCTGGCCGTCGGGCTGCAGCGGCTGGGCCAGCAGACGCAGGTCGTTTCTGTAGTCGGCCAGGATTTCATGGGGACGGAGGTGCTGTGGCGGTTGACCGGCTACGGGATCGATACGGCTTACATACGCACCGATTGGCCCCGCACGGCCCGGACGGTGATCCTGGTTGCGCCAGGCGGTGAGCGGCAGCTTCTCTGCGACTTCCGCGATTCGTCGGTGTATCGCTACCCGGAAGAGGCGCTGACGGGAGCGCTCGAAAATGGTGGGCCCTGGGTCTACGCCTCGACTCATGACTGGGTGCGCTACGCGGCCCTGACGGCGCACCATATGGGTAAGTTTGTGGCGATTGATGTGCATGATGTGGTGGAAGTGGATGACTACCACCGCGATTTTTATCTGGCGGCGGATTTGATTTTCGTCAGCCTGGCGCGTCTGCAGCCCGCACTGCCGGATTTCGCCCGCCATCTGCATGAGGGCTTTGGCGTGCAGACGGTGGTCGGTATGGACGGGGCGCGTGGTGCGTGGCTGGTAGATGGCGCGACAGGTGAAGCGCGTCACTTCCCGGCGGAGCGTGTCTCCCATGTGGTAGATACGGTGGGGGCGGGGGATGCGCTGGCTGCGGGTTTCTGTGCGGCGCTTTCCAGTGGGATGCCGCTGGCGGACTGCCTGCATGTTGGGCAGCGGGTGGCCGCTGCCAAGATTCAGCATCGGGGGACGCTAAGCTTCCCCCTGCCGGAGGAAGTCAGCCTGAAGCCGCCGAAATGAGGCGGATGTCGTTGACAAGCCTTTCTTCATCTCTTAAAATCCCGTTCAACATTGTGTCGGCCAGGCTTGCGGCCTGGTTTTGCATTGGAGGTTGTGCTCTGTGAAGGTCTATACCACAGATAAGTTGAGAAATGTTGCCCTGGTTGGACATCAGGGCTCCGGCAAAACGTCGCTGGTCGAGGCACTGGTGTTCAATACCGGCGCGATCAATCGCCTGGGTCGCGTGGAAGAGAAGAACACCGTGGCGGACTTTGAAGAGGACGAAAAGAACCGCGGCCTTTCGCTCAGCACGGCGCTGGTGCCCTGTGAATACAACGACTACAAGATCAATGTGCTGGACACACCCGGCTATACCGATTTTCAGGGTGAGGTCAAGAACGCCATCCATGTGGCGGATGCGGCAGTCGTTGTTGTGGATGCCGTTTCTGGCGTGGAGGTGGGGACGGAAGTCGCCTGGAATTTTGCCGCAGAGACCAATCTGCCGCTCATCGCCGTCGTGAACAAAATGGACCGCGAGAATGCCAGCTTTGCCAATGCCCTGAACTCGCTGCGGACGGCCTTCCCGGATTACAAGTTTGTGCCGGTCACGCTGCCCATTGGCCAGGAGCACGAATTCAAGGGCGTGGTCAATGTGCTGACGCAGCAGGCCTATATGGACGAGGGCAAGACAGCGACCGAAGTACCCGCCGATATGGCTGATGCGGTTGAGGAAGCCCGCATGGCCCTGGTGGAGGCCGCGGCAGAAACCGATGACGCATTGATCGAGAAGTACTTTGAGGAAGGCGACCTTTCCACCGAGGAAGTGCGGCAGGGTATTCGACGGGCGGC
>JALSTC010000530.1 GCA_026983935.1 Ardenticatenia bacterium | reverse complement strand
CCGTCGGCGTTTTCTGGAGGGCGACCCCCGTGGCAAACAGGTGATTGTTCTTGCCGGGACGGGCGGCAATGGCGGTGGTGGGCTGGTGTGTGCGCGACGGTTGCACAACTGGGGGGCGGAGGTGCGTGTACATCTCGCCAGATCGCCGGAGGAATATCAGGGCATCCCGGCGCGTCAGTTAAGTATCGTACGCCACCTGCCGATTCCGCTGACCGTCGGGGCGGGAGAGGATTCATGGGGAGATGCCAGTCTGCTTGTTGACGCCCTTATCGGCTACAGCCTGAAGGGCGCTCCTCGAGGGGTAACCGCTGAACTGATCCGCAGCGCAAATGCAAGCAGCGTCCCTATTCTGGCACTGGATACGCCATCCGGCCTGGATACGACCAGTGGCGCTGTTCGCAGCCCGGCCATCCGGGCGACGGCGACGCTCACGCTGGCGCTGCCCAAAATCGGTCTGAAGGCGGGCCGCGAACATGTGGGTGAGCTTTACCTGGCGGATATCGGTGTACCGCCGGAGTTATACGCCGGGCCAGGATTGGAACTGCAGGTTGGCCCGATTTTTGCTAAGGACGACATTATCTACATCGAGTGGTAAGGACAGCATTATGGCAGTTGTCGGACAAGCCGCGCCGGATTTCACTTTGCCGACGTTTGACGGCAGCGAGTATGGGTTGCGGAACCTGCAGGGCAAGGGAGTGCTGCTGGTCTTTTTACGCTATCTGGGCTGACTGCCATGCCGCGATCATGTGGCGCAGTTGCGCCAGCACAGGGAAGCCTTTGCCTCACTCGGTGTTCACGTGTGGCTCATTTCTTTTGGAAAGGCCCACTGGGCGGCATTGTGGCAGGAAGAGATGGGTTCGCCGTTTCCGCTGCTGCTGGATCAGGATCGCCATGTGTACGATGCCTACGGCCTGCTGTCCTCGGTGACCGGGACGTGGGGGCCGTCTACACTCTGGTATTACGCCCGACAGATCATGCGGGGACGGTGGCCGAAGCCTATTCGTAATGACCCCCACCAGATGGGTGGGGATTTCATTGTGGATGCGCGGGGTGTGCTCCGCTTCGCGCACCGCAGTCATACCCCGCTCGATCGTCCGGAGGCCGAACTGCTGCTCGACATTTTTCGCGGCATGATTGCGTAGAGATGCTGCCTGTGCTTATGTCAGCATGCGGTCGATGGCGTCGGTGAGCTGGGCCAGATTGCGCACCTGGTAGATGTCGCTGCAGTATGGCGCATAGAGCAGCATATCGCTGTCTCCTGTGCCCCACTGCGCCGGATACTCCGGATTGAGCCACACCAGCTTCCGTGCACGGCGGCTGATTTTACTGAAGGTGTCAATGGCTGGATCGTTGTAGTTGTTCCGCCCGTCGCCCAGCACAATGACGGTTGTGCGGCCATCCACTGTATCCATGTATTCCGCCTCGAACTGTCGCAGGCTGTAGCCAAGATCGGTGCTGTAATACCCCGGCGGGAGTTTTGTCAGTACTTCGTGGATGGCGGTTTCCAGTTCCAGCGTGGCCAGGTCCGGCGTGACATCTTCCAGGTGGTCAATGAACGCGAAGCTGCGCGTCTTCTGTATCTGATCCTGAAGCTCGTAAAGGAGGCGGAGGAAGAACTCTGCCACCGGGCGCATGGATGTGCTCACATCGAGGATCACAACCAGTTTTGGTTTAAGCCGCCGCTGCTTCAGACGTACTTCGAAAGGGACATTACCATAACGCAGGTTGGCGCGGATAGTCGCCTTGGCGTCCAGCTTGCCTTTCTTGCCGCGTTTCTGGCGCAGTGCGGCGCGACTGCGCAGTCGTGCTGCAAGGCGGCGCACCTGCTCACGCAGCAGAGCCATCTCTGATGTGTTGAGTGAACCAAAAGGCCGCTCCATCAGATCGTGCAGGGGCTTGTGACGGCGGGCCTCTTCGACCATGTTGTCCCGCACTTTTTGCCCGGCAAATTCGGCAAGCTGCTGCTCCAACGCCTGCTGATTTTCAGCCACCTGCGCTTTAATCTGTTCGATAGTCTGCGGGTCCATGCCCTGTTGGGCCAGCAGCTCCCACAGCAAATCCAGCAGTTCCTGCATCTGATCCCAGCCCAGCAGGCGCTGCATGCGACGTGCGTAACGCCTTGCCTGGTAGGGTGAGAAATTGGAAGTCATTTCTTCCATACCCGCCTGTTGGGCGAGCTGTTCCAATTCTTCCTGATCAGGCCCATGCCCGCTGAGCAGCCATTCCAATAATTGGCGCAGGTCACCTGCTAACTGCTGCATGGCCTGCTGCAGCAGTTGCTGCTGCTGTGGGCTGAGATCGGCCTGCGGATCGAGCAGAGGA
>JALSTC010000529.1 GCA_026983935.1 Ardenticatenia bacterium | reverse complement strand
GCTTCCGCGTGGCTCATGTATGGGGTGATTTCCGGGCCGGGGATGGCCGGGCTGAAGCGCGGGATGTCCGGGCCAAGCTCATGGGAGAGATCGATCAGGTGCATGGGGGCAGCCTCCGGTCTGGTGAGTGGGAAGTATGACGAATTTTGTCCTTCATGTTTCATATGTGCTGCGTATACTACCATCGCGCCGCGTGATCGTGCTATACTGTGCGGCAATCAACTGCTGGTCGGGTCTCCACGCAGGGACTGCCCCGTTGACTCAGGAGCGAAACGTTGAGCGAATCAGCCATGCCGGTCTATAAAATCGTCCTGGCGGGGGATGGCAACGTCGGCAAGACGAGCCTGATCCGCCGCTACTGCGATGGGATGTTCGAACAGTCGCGCGTCATGACGATAGGTGTGGATTTTCAGACCAAGGTTGTGCTGCTGGGCAAGAATCGGGTCAAACTTTCGATCTGGGATGTGGCCGGGCAGGAGCGCTTTGGGAGCTTCCGCGATTCGTTTTATCGGGGGGCGCGGGCGGTGGCGCTGGTCTTCGATCTCACCGAGCCGGAGAGCTTTGCCCATCTGGGCCTCTGGCGTGACGAAATACGCCGGATCGTGCCGGATGTACCAATGGCTGTCGTGGCGAACAAGACCGATCTTTCCCCCGTCGTTTCCGCTGATGATGCTCATCGGTGGGCCAGACAGCAGGGTATGCCCTTCCTGCAGACCAGCGCCGCCACCGGTCACAATGTGGAGCCGCTGTTCCTGGGGCTGGCGCATCTGGCAGTGCACCGTCCCGGTGCGTAAACCGTCCCGATTCCACGGTTGCACGTGGGCGCGTTTCTGCCTAAGATGTAGCAAAATCGCACCTTTGTGGGGAATGCACCTGTGGCAGACGAAGGGGATCGCAGACAATCCGTGACACCGCAGCCGCCCGATGACACGACGAATCAATCGCGTTCCCCGATTCGCCCGACCGGGCCGGTTGATAAGGGGCAGCCGCCGCAGCTTGTCCCTGCCAGGCCGCCCGCTGGCCTCCTCGGCCCTTCAGCAGGCAGATCGGGCGATGCGACGCCGGAAAAGACCGAGGCCGAGTCCAGCCCGGAAGATGCCCTCGAACGGCTGCGGCAGCGCATGACTCAGGTGGCGGAAGAGTTCGCCGCCGGGAAGCTCAACCGCGCCCAGTTCCATGCCATCTACAACCGCTACAGCGAACGCCGCCGCATCATCGAACAGTTGATCAGCCGTGATCCGGGGTCACAGGCCTGGCAGCAGGTCGCCCGTCCCGGTCACACGTCGTTCCTGCGGGAGCATTTCGCGGCACGGGTGCTGTATTTTGCGCTGTATCCGCTGGGGAGGAATGCCCCGATTGTCCAGCAGGGGGAACCCTCTCCGCCGCCGGAAGCATTGCTGCCCATTCTGCGTGTGCTGCCTGATGTGCTGGCCGAGAAGGGGCGGCTGGCCCCGGCGCGGCGGCAGCTTCAGGGCGGCCACTGGCTGGTGGTGGCCCCGGGCCAGCACACGGTGAGCATCTTTCTTTTTTCGCTGGAGCCTTCCGCCCAGCAGCTTGCCCAGATTGATGATCTGCATCAGGACTTTGAGCGGGCCAACGCTTTCGCGCTGTCGCGCCGCGACTATACGCCCCGGCGGCTGGTCTTCCCTCAGCGGGCGCTGTTCGAAGTCTGAGGGGCTACGGCAGTGTGGCCAGCGCCTCATTGACCGCGGCCAGCCGTTCGACGGCACGGGTCAATGCCGTGCGTGCTTCTCTGGCTTCCACGTCGGGGATGAGGGTTTCATCCCGCTGGCAGATCGCCGTCCAGATGTCGGCGGCACGGTGCAGGTCGCGGATCGCGCTGTTGAGCTGATCGGCCAGCGCGGCCAGTTCGGGATGAGCTGCTCTGTCCACGCTGCGCCAGGCGACGAAGTAAGGGTGCGTGACCGTCTCCTCGCTGCACAGCGCGGTCTGGCCCTCCTCCAGCCGTCCCCACAGATCGTCCAGCGCCAGCCAGACGGTCTGCGCTTCCCCGGTTTTCTCTCTCAATTCTATCTGTAGTGTTACTTCGTCGGTGGGGGGCAGCAGGCGGTCATAGGCGATCAAACCGATCAGGGCCGCGCCTCCGCAGCACAGCAGCAGGAGAGGAGCCGCCAGGATCGCCCGGAGCCACCACCGCCCCCGCGACCGCCGTTTGTCAGAGGCTGCCGTCATTGCCGGGCATTAAGCTCGGCCTGCAGTTCGTCCAGCCAGGTGGAGACCTGCTCCAGCGCAACGGCGGCCTGCTGGATCTGCTGCTGGCCGGTGTTCAGCACGGCGGCAAAGTTCCCGCTGGCGCAGCCCT